>JBBRHS010000101.1:0-8758 GCA_038222385.1 Acidimicrobiia bacterium | reverse complement strand
ATCGGCTCGGCCACGGGCTGAGCGTAGGCTCCCCGGTTCAATGGATCCGTCAGTGGGCAATTTCGACTTCGACGCCGAGACGGCTGTCACCGCCACGGGCAACGGGGTGTACCGCTGCGAGCTGAGTCCGCTCTGGTCGGTGCACCGCGGGCCGAACGGCGGCTACCTCGCCGCCGTCGCGCTCCGGGCGCTCACCGAGGCAGTCGACGACCCCGAGCGCGCACCCCGTTCGCTCACGATCCACTACGCCCGTCCGCCGCAAGCACCCGGACCGCTCGACATCGTCACCCGGGTCGAGCGCGCCGGCCGTTCGCTCACCAGTCTCTCGGCCCGACTCGTGCAGGGTGATCAGCTCATCGGACTCGCGCTCGCGGCGTTCTCCCGGCCGCGTCCCGGGCCCGAGTTCTGTGATCTCGTTCCCCCCGACGATGTCCCGCCGCCCGACGAATGCCGGCCGCGCCAGTTGCCGACCGACCCGTCGATCCCGATGCCCGCGATCGCCCGGCGCTGGGAGAGCCGCTGGGCCGTCGGCTCGCCGCCGGGGACGCAGGGCGACACCGCGCTCGCCGGTGGATGGATCCGCCTCCCGGAGGGCCGGGTGGTCGATGCGCTCGTGGTCGCGGCGATGACCGATGGATGGATCCCACCCGTCTTCAGCCGGGTGGCGCAGGCCATGATCGTGCCGACGGTCGACCTCACCATCCACTTCCGGACGACGCTGCCCCTCCCCGAGGCGCGCCCCGACGACTGGGTGCTCGCCTCGTTCAGCACCGACGCCGCGGCCGACGGGTTCCTCGAGGAAGACGGATCGCTGTGGAGCCGCAGCGGTGTGCTGCTCGCCCAGTCCCGCCAACTCGCCGCCGTTCTCCCGCTCTGATGGTCGAATCCGCTGCTTCTCCTGAGTGGGCTAACGGTTCTCGTTCTGAGCCTTGAGCAGGTCGCGGATCTCGGTGAGGAGGTCGACCTCCTTCGCGGCGGCGTCCTTCCTCGGCACGATCTTCTCGTAGGCCATGACCACGAAGAACAGCACCGCGCCGATGATGATGAAGCTGATGACCGCGGAGAGGAACGAGCCATAGCGGATCACGCCGTCGCCGATGTTGATCGTGAGTGACGAGAAGTCGGGCTGCCCGCCGATGGTGGCGATGATCTGCATCAGGATGTCGTCGGTGAACGACGTGATCACCGCGGCGAAGGCGAGGCCGATGATCACCGCCGCCGCGAGGTCGACCACGTTGCCGCGGAGGAGGAAGTGCTTCAGGTCCTTGAGCATGGCGTCTCTCCGATGTCGAGCTGGTCGAGTACGAATGCGAGCACGAGGGCTTCGTCGCGCCAGGCGTCGTAGCGACCGGATGGTCCGCCGTGCCCTGCGCCCATCTCGGTCTTCAGCAGCAGCGTGCTGTCGCCGGTCTTGGTGGCCCGCAGTTTCGCGACCCACTTCGCCGGCTCCCAGTACTGCACGCGCGGGTCGTTGAGTCCACCGGTGACGAGCAGCGCCGGGTAGTCCTTCGCCTCGATGTTGTCGTACGGCGAGTACGACTTCATCAGTGCGTACATCTCGGGATCCTCGACCGGGTTCCCCCATTCCTCCCACTCGGTGATGGTGAGCGGGAGGCTGCCGTCGAGCATGGTGGTGACCGCATCGACGAACGGCACCTGCGCCACCACGACCTGGAACAGGTCGGGGCGCAGGTTCGAGATCGCGCCCATGAGGAGACCGCCCGCACTGGCGCCACGAGCCGCGAGGCGGTCGGCCCGGGTGTACCCGGCGTCGATCAACGCCTCGGCCGACGCGATGAAGTCGGTGAACGTGTTGGCCTTGTGCTCGAGGCGTCCGTCTTCGTACCAACCCCGCCCCATTTCGCCACCGCCCCGGATGTGCGCGATCGCGTACACGAACCCGCGGTCGAGGAGGCTGAGCCGCACCGACGAGAACGACGGTTCGATCGAGACCTCGTAGGAGCCGTAGCCGTAGAGCAGCGCGGGCGCGTTGCCGTTTAGGGCCACTTCGTTGCGGTGCACCACGGAGATCGGAATCCGCGTGCCGTCGCCGGCCGTCGCCCACAACCGCGCCGACGTGTAGGCCGACGGGTCGTAGCCACCGAGCACTTCTTGTTGCTTCACGAGAGTGGTCGCGCGCGTGACGAGGTCGTAGTCGTACGACGACACCGGGTTCACGAGCGACGTGTAGTCGTAGCGCAGCGTGGTGGTGTCGAACTCCATGTTGGCGCCCGACCAGACGCTGAAGACGGGGTCGGGCATCTCGATCGTGTGCGATCGGTCCGGATCGCCGAGGTCGAGGACCCGCAGACGCTCCAATCCGTTCGTGCGTTCCGAGAGCACGAGGTGGTGCGCGAACGCGTCGACGTGTTCGAGGCGGATCTCGGGCGAGTGGGGGACGAGGTCGGTCCAGTGGGACCGGTCCGGGGTCTCGACCGGGGTGACCTGGAGCTTGAAGTTCGACGCGCCGTCGGCGTTCGTGAGCACGACGAACCGGTCGCCCAGACCTTCGGGCGCGACGGGCGCCGCGTGGTGGGTCACCGTGTACTCGATGCCCGGTTCGCGTCGTGCGATCAACCGGGGCTCGTCGCCCGGCGAGTCGGCGTCGATGTACCAGACCTCGCTCGTGGTCTTCGAGTCGCTCGCCAGGAGGATGAACGCACCGGTGAGGGTGCGCTCGACGTTCACGAAGAAGTACTCGTCGTCGTCGTGGAACACGACGACGTCGTCGGACGTCGGGGTACCGAGGGTGTGTCGGAGCACCTGATAGGGACGGACCGCGTCGTCGGGCCGGACGTAGAACAGGGTGCGGTTGTCATTCGCCCAGGCGAGGCCGTAGTACGTGTCGGGGATACGGTCGTCGAGGTCGTCGCCGGTCTCGAGGTCGCGGATCCGGAGCTCGTGGCGTTCGCCACCGGTGAAGTCGACCTCGTACGCGAGCAGACGCTGGTCGGGACTGACCGCGGCGCCGCCGAGCGAGAAGTAGTCGGCACCGGCCGCGAGCGCGTTCTCGTCGAGGAAGATCTGCTCGTCGACGTCGACCGCCGCGCCGCGGGGTCGGCGGCCGTGCACTGCGTACTGACTGCCTTCGTAGGTGCGCACGAAGTAGTCCCACGGGCCCCGGTGGGCCGCGGCCGACACGTCGGTCTCGAGCACCCGGTTGACGATCTCCGCGTAGAGCTCCTTCTGGAGCGCCTCGGTGTGCTCGAGGGCCTCCTCGGTGTACTCGTTCTCGGCTTCGAGGTAGGCGATCACCGCCGGATCGTCGCGATCGCGGAGCCAGAACCAGTCGTCGACACGCTCGTCGCCGTGGGCGCGCAAGACATGCGGCCGGCGGGGCGCGTCGGGGGGAACGGGGGCATTTGCCATCAGGGGAGTCTGACACGACGGCTACCATCAAAGGGGTGTGGAGCGAGCGACCGACCGCCAAACGTGCTCCGAGAGAACCGAGCGAGCGGAGCCATTCGAGATGACCGCGACCCCCATCGCCGCGACGGCCGAGGAGATCGACGCCGTCGCCTACGACGTCAACGGGCTGGCGCCGGCTGTCATCCAGGAGCAGGGCACCGGAACGGTCCTCATGGTCGGCTGGATGAACCGCGATGCGCTGGCCCGCACGCTCGAGACCGGCCGGACCTGGTTCTGGAGCCGGAGCCGCCAGGAGTACTGGTGCAAGGGCGAGACCTCCGGCGACCGCCAATGGGTCCGCGAGGCGTACTACGACTGCGACATGGACGTGCTGCTCTTCGTCGTGGAGCAGGAGGGTCGGGGCGCGTGCCACACGGGCGAGCGGTCGTGCTTCTTCCGGGCCTTCGGCTCCGGCGCGACTCCCGGCCCTTTCTGAGCCGGGCGTCTGAGCCCGACGCATGTCGATCAAGCCGTCACGCGACGACTTCCGGAGCCTCGCGGCCGGCCACACGGTCGTGCCGGTCTGGCGCGAGGTCCGCGCCGACCTCGAGACACCCGTCTCGGCGTTCTGCAAGCTCGTCGGCGACGGTGAGGGGTTCCTGCTCGAATCGGTCGAGCACGCCGAGCGCTGGGGTCGGTTCTCGTTCCTCGGTCGTGATCCGGCGCTGACCCTCGTCGTGCGGGGCCGCTCGGTCGAGTTCTTCGGGGAGCCGCCCCCCGGGGTCCCCGCCGACCGGGGCGCGCTCGACGCGCTCGAAGCGCTGCTCGCCCACTACCGGGCTCCCCGCATCCCGGAGTTGCCTCCGTTCCACGGCGGGATCGTCGGCTATCTCGGCTACGACGTCGTGCGCGAGATCGAGCACCTGCCGAACATCCCGGCCGATCAGCTCGGAACTCCCGACGCCGTCCTCTGGCTCACCGGTCACGTCACCGCGTTCGACCACTACCGCCAACGCCTCTACCTGATCGAGAACGTCTTCCTCGCGCCCGATGCCGATGTCGAGGCGATCGACGCGGCCTACGCCGGCGCCGCCGAACGCCTCGACGGTCTCGTCGACGAGCTCGCCCGTCCGCTGCCGTACCGGCCGATGTCGCCGCCGCCCGACCACCTGACCGACCTCCCGTCGTTCACGTCGACGATGGCGCCGGCGATGTACGAACGCGCGGTCGAAGTCGCGCGTGAGCACATCCTCGCCGGCGACATCTTCCAGGTCGTGCTGTCACAGCGCTTCGACCTCGAAGGCGACTTCGACCCGCTCGAGGTGTACCGCGTGCTGCGGCTCGTGAACCCTTCGCCGTCGATGTACTTCCTGCGCAGCGCGCGTGCATCAGCCGACGTGACCCTCGTCGGCTCGTCGCCCGAGCCGATGGTCCAGCTCCTGAACGGCCGTGTCATCAGCCGGCCGATCGCGGGCACGCGCTGGCGCGGCCGCACCGAGGAGCACGACCGCAAGATGGCGGCCGAGCTGTCGGAGGACCCGAAGGAACGCGCTGAGCACACCATGCTCGTCGACCTCGCCCGCAACGACGTCGGCAGAGTCGCCCGGTTCGGCACCGAACAGGTCGACGAGCTGATGATGCTCGAACGGTACTCCCACGTCATGCACCTCACGAGCGAGGTGTCGGCCGAGCTGGCCGAGGGCAAGAGCCCCGTCGACGTGCTGCGGGCGACGTTCCCCGCGGGCACCGTGAGCGGTGCGCCGAAGGTGCGGGCGATGGAGATCATCGACGAGTTGGAACCCGCCAAGCGGGGCCCCTACGCCGGCGTGGTCGGCTACGCCGACTTCTCCGGCAACGTCGACACCGCCATCGCCATCCGCACGATGGTCTGGCAGGGGGGGCAGGCAAGCGTGCAGGCCGGGGCCGGTGTCGTCGCCGACTCGGACCCCGAAGCCGAGAACCTGGAATGCCACAACAAGGCCAAGGCGTTGCTCATCGCAGCCGAAGCAGCCCGCACATTGCAGGAACCGGAGAACCCATGACCCTTCTGGACCGCGACCTGGTCGTCGTCAGTGGACCCGACGCGTTCTCGTTCCTGCAGAGTCTCGTGTCGGCCGACCTCGACCCGGTCGGCGACGGCGGTGTCGTCGACTCGTTGCTCCTCACCCCGAAGGGCAAGCTCGACGCCGTGTTCAGGCTCGCCCGGGTCGGCGACGCCGCGTGGCTCGACTGCGACGCCGGGTTCGGCGCGCAGCTCGCGGCGTCGCTCGACCGGTTCCGGATCCGGGTGAAGGCCGAGGTCGAGGACCGCAGTGCGGGCTGGGGCATGGTCGCGGTGCGCGACGGCGGATCCGTCGTGGTACCCGACGGGTGTGTGGCGTTCCCGAACGGCGACGTGATCGGTCCGGTGGTCGCGCTCGAACCGATCGCCGGCGAGGGGCTCGATGCCGACGGGTACGAGCGCCGGCGGATCGAAGCCGGCATCCCCAGGTTGGGTGTCGACGTTACCGAGAAGACGATTCCGCAGGAGGCGTTCCTCGAGCGCAGTGCGGTGTCGTTCACGAAGGGGTGCTTCCTCGGTCAAGAGCTCGTCTGCCGCATCGACACCCGAGGCCACGTGAACAAGTACCTGCGCCGGCTCGACGTGATCGGGAACGATCGTCCCGAGGTCGGGGCCGAGATCCGTGCCGGCGACGCCGTGGTCGGCACGGTCACGAGTGTCACGCCGGCCGACGGTGGACCGGTGGTCGCGCTCGGCTACGTCCGGCGCGAAGTGGAGCTGCCGGCCGAGGTGTCGATCGGCACTCCCGACGCGCTGCTGCGCGCCGCGGCCCGCGCGACGCCCGTCAGCTCGAGCTCGTAGGCCCGGGCGGCTCGAGCACGGGGAGGCGCACCGTGAACGTCGCGCCACCGTCGGGATCACTCGACGCCGACACCCGTCCACCCATGGCGGCCACGAGCTCCCGCACGATCGCGAGCCCGAGGCCGGTTCCGACGGCCCGCGCCGGCGCGCCGCGGGCGGTGTAGAGCCGCTCGAACACCGCAGCGAGCTCGGTCGGGTCGATTCCGGGCCCGTCGTCGCGCACCTCGAGCACGAGGTCCTCGCGCCGGGTCACGGTCACCCGTACCCGATGGGTTGCGTACTTCAACGCGTTCTCGACGAGGTTGGCGATGATCTGGCCGAGCCGCTCCGGGTCCATGTACGCGGGGAGTGCTTCGGGCGCGTCGAGCTGGAGGTCGATCCCGAGCTCCTCGGCCCCGGGTTGGAACGCATCGAACGCGTCGCGAATGGTCGTGATGGCGTCGAGGGGCCTCGGTCGCAGCGAGAACTGACGGGCGTCGAGCGACGCGAGCTGGAGGAGGTCGGCCACGAGGCGTTCGAGCCGGCGCGACTCGGAGGCGATCACGGCCGCAGCCCGCTGGCGCGCTTCGGTGTCGTCGACCGTGCCGTCGGTCATCGCCTCGGCGTACCCGCGGATCGACGTGAGCGGAGTCCGGAGATCGTGCGACACGCTCAGCAGGAACGCTCGCTCCTGCCCGCGGGCGTCGTCGAGTTGAGCCGCCATGTCGTTGAGCGTGGCGGCAAGCGCGCCGAGCTCGTCGGTGGGGTGCCGGCCGAGGTCGACCCGGGCCGAGAGATCACCGGCCGCGATCCGACCGGCGGTGTCGCCCATGACGGCGAGTGGGAGCGTGAAACGACGCGCGAGGTAGTACGACACGACCGACGCGGCGACCGCCGCGACCAGCGCGGTGAACAGGAAGAACGGGCCCGCCCGACCCGCGAGCCCACGTTCGACGGTGTTGCTGAGCACGATCACCGGGATGGTCCCGTCGGGCTCTTCTCCGAGCGGGACGGCCACGAACACGGTGTCGCCGTCGGTTCCCGTCTGGGTCTCGCCGGCCTGCAGGGCTGCGGGGTCGAGGTCGTCGGCGGTGACTCCAGGTGGGAGGTCGAGGACTTCCGGCGTCGCGGTCGGTACGTCTGTCGGCGCGGGGACGTCGGTGAGCGAGTCGAGGCCGGTCGCGACGGTCCCTTCCGGTGTGATCGACACGAGTGTCCCGTCCGAGATCTTCAATGCCGCCCGCACGAACGTGGCGAACTCCCGCCGGACCCGCCGGTCGCCGGCCGCGGTGCGCTGACGGACCTGCTGGGCATCCAGGCGGGTCCGGAGCCGCTCGAGACTCGACGCCACACTCGGCGCCCGGTCGCGGAGCTGAGCCGCGGCTGCGTCGACGGCGGCGCGTCGGGTCAGCGCGAGGGTCGTGACGCCAGTGAACACGAGCACGCCGATCGCAACTGCGATCATTGCCCCGAGGATCCGGTTGCGGAGCCGCCGGGGTGGCGAGGTCAGACCGCTCACGCGGGTTCGGGTGCCTCGCGCTCGAATCGGTAGCCCACCCCTCGTACGGTGCTGATGCTGGTCGCCCCGGCGAGCTTCTTGCGCACCTGCGCGATGTGTACGTCGACGGTGCGGGAGTCGCCGTACCAGTCGTAGCCCCACACCCCGTCGAGGAGCTGCTGGCGCCACAGCGCGAGGCCGGGTCGTTCGGCAAGGTAGCGGAGCAGGTCGAACTCCTTGGTCGTGAACTCGACCACCTGGTCGCCGATCCGGATCTCGCGGCGGCCCACGTCGATGGTGGCCGACCCGGCGGGGATCACGTCGGCGCCGGTGCTGCCGTCGGTCCGACGCAGCACCGCTTTGACCCGGGCCACGAGCTCCGCCGGGGAGAACGGCTTGGTGAGGTAGTCGTCGGCGCCGAGCTCGAGTCCGAGGACCCGGTCGACCTCGCCGTCGCGCGCAGTGAGGAAGATCACGGGGACGGGTGACGCGGCCCGGATCTCCCGGCACACGTCGAGGCCGTCGATGTCGGGCAGCCCCACGTCGAGCACCACCAGTCGGGGCCGCTGCTCACGGATCGCGTCGAGCCCGGTGCGGCCGGTCGACGCCTTCACGACGCGGAAGCCGTCGCGAGCCAGGTACATCTCCACCAGATCGGCGATGTTCGGCTCGTCGTCGACCACGACGATGGTCCCCTTCGTCTCCATCACCGATCGTTCCGCTCACTCGCCGGTTCCGCGGGGTCGACCTCGCGCGGGCTGTTCCGTTCGCTCCACATCACTGATCGTTCCGCTCACTCGTTGATCTCGTGGGGTCGAGCCCTTGGGTGCCGATCCGTTCGCTCCACACACCCCTATCGTTCCATCGGCGTCCCAACGTGAGTGTGATCTGCAGATCAGGGAGACGTCAGGCGTCAGGCGTCGAGGGTGTTGGTGCGGGCGACCTGGCCGAGCCAGTGGGCCGACGGCTTGGGGGTGCGGACCTGCGTCTCCCGGTCGACGGCGATGAGGCCGAACAAGGGGGCGTAGCCCTCCGCCCACTCGAAGTTGTCGAGGCAGCTCCAGCAGAAG
>JBBRHS010000100.1:0-8925 GCA_038222385.1 Acidimicrobiia bacterium | reverse complement strand
CCGGAGGTCTGGATTCGCGAGCTGTTCGACCGACGCGTAGAACGCGTCGAGATCGAGATGCAGGATCGACGCTTCGGCTCGGGCCACGGCTGCTATTCGACCGTCACGTCGAGGACCTCGAAGTCGTCGAGGCTGGAGCCGCGCACGGCGTAGCGGTAGCCGCGCCGGTCGGTGGGACCCCAGCGACCCTCGAGCCAGTCGATGAGCGGCTCCCGAACCCACTGGAGGCAGGCCGCGAGGCGGTCGGCGCAGACCGCAACGGGCAGGAAAGCCGCGTCGATCACGATGCCGTCGGGATCCTCGACCGTCAGCTCACCGGCGAACGCGACAGCACGGTGGACCTCGCAGCGCATCCGCCACCCGAGGTCGACCGCTTCGGCGTGGACTTCGTAGACCGGGCCTTCCCACTCCGAGACGCGCAGGCCCGTCTCCTCCTCGACCTCGCGCGTGAGACCGTCGAGCACCGACGCGTCGGTCGCGTCGATCACGCCCCCGGGCGTGCTCCAGTCGGTGCTGCCACCGCGTCGCCGGTTCAGGACGAGCAGGAACTCGCCGTCACGTTCGACGAGCGCCGAAGCAACGACCCACTCGCGCACGACGCCGGCCATCAAACGCCCGTCATCGGAGACGCAGCGGAGCCGCCGGACACGCGCGAAGGATGCGTGCTGGTGAGCGATCGAGGCGGCGCAGCGGAGTCGGCCATCAAGGCCGCCGGAGGATCCGGTCGCGTACGGCCCACCAGGCCACCAGGGCGAACGCCTCCACCACGATCCGGCCCGACATCTTCGACGTCCCCTGCTCCCGATCCCGGAACTCGATCGGCAACTCGGCGATCTCGCCGCCCGCGCGCTGGACGCGGTACGCCATCTCGACCTGGAAGCCGTACCCCTCGGCCCGGACGTCGTCGAGGGGGAAGCTCGTCAACGCGCGACGCGAGTAGACGCGGAAACCCGCGGTTGCATCGCGCACCCGCAGCCCGAGGAGCAACCGGGCGTAGAGGTTGCCGCCCTTCGAGATCACGAGGCGGTACCAGGGCCAGTGCGGGATCGAGCCGCCGGGGACGTAGCGCGATCCGATGACCAGCTCCGCCCCGCGCTCCGACGCCGCGAGCAGGGAGGGGAGCGCGTCGGGATCGTGCGACAGGTCGGCATCCATCTCGACGAAGGTGTCGTAGTCGCGCTCGAGTCCGAGTCGGAATCCGGCGCGGTAGGCCGAGCCGAGGCCCGATTTCCCCGCCCGTCGCAGCACCTCGATGCCGCCGAGCTCGACCCCGACCTTCTCCGCCAGGTCGGCGGTCCCGTCGGGACTGTTGTCGTCGACCACGAGGATGTCGGCCTCGGGGACCGCGGCCCGGACCCGCCTGAGGACCACTTCGATGTTCTCCGACTCGTCGTAGGTCGGCAACACGACGAAGGTCCGCATCACCGCGGAGCTTACCGTCGCGCCCTTTGCGTACGATCGACCACGTGGAAGATGTCGATCAGCCGCCGGGAGTCCCGACTCGCGGGATGCTCGTGGTCGCGTTCTTCGGCGTGGTCGTGGCCGGACTGCTCGCTGCGCTGGCTGCGTACGGGATCGTCGACCTCGATTGCCGGGGCGAATGTCCCACGAACGCGGCATTCGCGGCGGTGATCGGCGCGCTCGTGGGCACCATCGGCGGCGCCGTCGTCGCCATCCTCGTGCTGCGGGCCCGCGCCCTCTGGCGCGTCCCCCACGACGAGCCCGACGAGCCCTGATTCCTCGATGGTCGACTCCGCTGCGTCTCCTCGACCGCTCACCCATGCGAGGCCCGCGCCAAACTGACCGGCGACTCCGCTACGTCTCCTCGACCGCTCACCCATGCGAGGCCCGCGCCAAACTGACCGGCGACTCCGCTACGTCTCCTATTCGAACGTGAGCTTGCGGAACGACTCTGCGAGGTCGACGCCGGCGGCGCGACCGGCCTGCTCGGCCTGCTCGCGCAGCCAGGTGCGGAACCACGGCCCGGTCTCGACGAGCTGGCTCTCGTGGCAGAGCAACGCGTCGATCTTGCGGTCGAGCACTTCGGAGATGTCGATCCAGCAGTTCGGGTCGAGCGTGCCGGAGAGGTAGGCGGTCGGGACCTCGTGGACCGCCAATCCGTCGGCGAGTTGGTCCGCGAAGTAGTGCGGGTTCCCCGATGCCGGCGCGATCGCGTCGAGGGTCGCCCAGCCCGTGACGCGATGGTCACGGTGGTTGAAGTAGCCGTCGCCGAAGAACACCGCAGTCGGGTCGGGGCAGAGCACCGCTTCGGGCTTCAGCTCCCGCACCGTCCTCACGATCGCAGCTCGGAGATCCTGGTCGTCGGGGAGCTCGCCGTCGGAGTAGTCGAGATGGAAGTGCCCCGCGAGGCCGAGCGCTTCCGCCGCCGCCGCGGTCTCGGCCCGCCGCCGGTCGGCGAGCTCGTCGGGATCCGTCGCGGGATCGCTGCTGCCCTTGTCGCCGCGTGTGGTGACGAGCACCCAGACCTCGCTGCCGGCCTCGGCCCACCGGGCGAGGGTGCCGCCGGCGGAGATCTCGGGATCGTCGGGGTGGGCGTACACCGCGAGTGCACGGGCGGGAACGGTTACGTCGACGCCGGCCATGTCAGCCGTTCCGCATCGGGCGGATGAGGCCCTCCTGCATCACCGTCACCGCGAGCACGCCGTCCTGACGGAAGATCTCACCGCGGGCGAGGCCACGCGCGCCGTGGGCGATGGGGCTGTCCTGGTGGTACAGCAGCCACTCGTCGGCCCGGAACGGCTGGTGGAACCACATCGCGTGGTCGAGGCTCGCGACCATGAACTGGCCGTCCTGCCAGTTGACGCCGTGCGGCAGCATCGCGGTGTCGAGGATCGTGAGGTCCGACGCGTAGGCGACGATGCAGTCGTGGAGCAGCGGGTCGTCGGGCAAGGTGCCGTTGGTCCGGATCCAGACGTCCTGGTTCGGTGGACGCGGCGCGTGATCGAGCCACGACGGCATCTCGGTCGGACGGGTGTCGATCGGACGGTCACGGGTGAGCCACTCGACGACCTCGGGACCGAACTTGTCGAGGAACGGCTCGAGCCGCTCACGGTAGGTCGGCAGCGACTCCGGAGTGGCCACGTCGGGCATCGGCGTCTGGTGTTCCGGACCGTCCTCCACGATGTGGAACGACGCCTGCAGGTTGAAGATCGCGCGGCCGTGTTGGATGGCGACGACCCGGCGCGTCGTGAAGCTCTTGCCGTCGCGGATGCGGTCGACCTCGTACACGATCGGCACACTCGGGTCGCCCGGGCGCAGGAAGTAGGCGTGGAGGGAGTGCACCGTCTGGTCGGCCTCGACGGTACGGCCGGCGGCGACGAGCGCCTGCCCCGCGACCTGGCCACCGAACACCCGCTGCATCTTCTCGTCGGGGCTCACCCCCCGGAAGAGGTTGACCTCGAGGGCTTCGAGGTCGAGGAGCGCGATGAGATCGTCGAGTGCGGTCCCCATGCGATGAACGTAACCGACCGGCTGCGCCTAGCCGAAGAAGACGCTGGCGACCTCGTAGAGCTTCGGGTCGACGGTCTTCAGCTCGCGGATGGCGTCGTCGATGGGCACCCGCACGATCTGGGCCCCCTGCAGCGCGACCATCGTCTGGAAGTCGTGTTCGTGGGCTGCGTCGATCGCCTCGACGCCCAGGCGGGTCGCGAGCACCCGGTCGAACGCGGTGGGCGTCCCACCGCGGAGCACGTGGCCGAGGATCGTGACGCGGGTCTCGAAGCCGGTGCGCTGCTCGATCTCGTCGGTCACGAGGTTCGCCACTCCCCCGAGGCGCACGTGACCGAACTCGTCGGTGCCGCCCGTCTGGAGGCTGAGCGTCCCCTCCACCGGCGTCGCGCCTTCCGCGACCACCACGATCGAGAAGTTCGCGCCCCGCCTGTGCCGGTGGCGGATCCTCTCGCACACCTCGTCGATGTCGAACGGCCGCTCCGGGATGAGGATGATGTCGGCACCGCCCGCCAGGCCCGAGTGCGTCGCGATCCAGCCCGCATGACGGCCCATCACCTCCACGACCATCACCCGGTCGTGGCTCTCCGCCGTCGTGTGCAGTCGGTCGATGGCGTCGGTCGCGATCTGCACCGCGGTGTCGAAGCCGAACGTGTAGTCGGTCGCCGACAAGTCGTTGTCGATCGTCTTCGGGACGCCCACCACGTGCGCGCCGTCGACGCCCAGCTTCGCGGCGACGCCCAGCGTGTCTTCGCCGCCGATGGCGATCAATGCATCGATCCGTTCCCGCTCCAAGGTGTCGAGCACGCGCGCGACGCCGTCGTCGGTGCCGTACGGATTCGTGCGCGACGACCCGAGGATCGTCCCGCCGCGCGGCAGGATCCCGCGGGTCGACGCGATGGTGAGGTCGATCGCTTCGTCTTCGATCACCCCGCGCCAGCCATGCCGGAAGCCGAGCACGCTGTGGCCGTACACCCCTTCGCCCTTGCGGACGATCCCGCGGATGACGGCGTTCAAGCCCGGGCAGTCGCCCCCGCCGGTCAGCACTCCGACCCTCATGCATGTCCTCCCACGATCTCGACTCCGACGCCGGTAGCGTGTCGATGATGACCCGCAAGACCACCCTCGTGCACCTCCGTCGCGCCGTGGAGCCACTCCTCGGGCCCGACGAGACCTTCGTGACCGGCTGTGCGGTGTGGATGGCCGATCAACGACCCAGGGTCCCGCTCCTCTTCATCGGCCGCGCGATCTACGTGCTCGGGATCACCAGCGAACGCACCCTCGTCTTCGACACCCCCCGCCGGAGCCGGCCGCTCCTCGAAGCCGATCTCCTGATGCAGCGACGCCACGAGGCACTGGAGCTCTTGCACGTCCGCGCCCGGTTGCCGATGCTCCAGGTCCAGATCGCGCCGGCCCCGGGCCGGGTGGTCGTGCTCGAGTTCCGCCCCCGCGACCGCCCCGTCGGCCGGCAACTCGTCGAGCTGCTCCGAGAACACGCAGGAACCGCCGTTGCGGATCCCTCACCCGGGGCCGTCAGCGGGTGAGCGATCCCGGCACTGAACGCAGCGGAGCGGCCGGACACATCCGAGCGGGAGCCGACGTGGTGGGCGATCGAGGCGGCGCAGCGCAGTGAACCATGTTCTGGTCGCGATCGATGCGGGGACCACGGGGGTGCGGGCGTTCGCGGTCGACGGTGCCGGGATGCCGCAGGCATGGTCGTACCGGGAGTTCCCGCAGTACTTCCCGGAGCCGGGCTGGGTCGAACACGATCCCGACGAGATCTTCGCCGCGACCCGGGCGGTGCTCGGCGACGTCGTGCGCGACCTCGAGGCCGCGGGCCGGGCGGTCGTGGCGATCGGGATCACGAACCAACGCGAGACGACCGTCGTGTGGAGCCGCAGCACCGGCAAGCCCCGTCACCGGGCCATCGTGTGGCAGGACCGTCGCACAGCCGAACGGTGCGACGAACTGAAGGCCGCCGGGCACGAACCCGAGGTACGGGCCCGCACCGGCCTGGTGCTCGATCCCTACTTCTCGGCCACGAAGCTCGCCTGGCTGCTCACCGAGGGTGGCGTGCCGGTCGACGACGACCTCCTCTTCGGCACGATCGACTCGTGGCTGCTCTGGAAGCTCACCGGTGGACCCGGGCCCGACGCCGTCCACGCCACCGATCCGTCGAACGCGTCGCGCACCCTGCTGTTCGACATCGGCACACTCGCGTGGTCCGACGAGCTCTGCGAGCTCTTCGATGTGCCCCGCGCGTGCCTGCCGACGGTCCTGCCGAACAGCGGGCGGTTCGGCACGACCGATCCCGCTTCGGCCTCGGGGCTCCGGGTACCGGTGAGCGGCATGGCGGGCGACCAGCAGGCCGCGTTGTTCGGCCAGGCCTGCTTCCAACCGGGGATGGCGAAGAACACCTATGGCACCGGGTCGTTCGTCCTCCTGAATCTGGGTTCGCACCTCCCCGCTCCGGTCGACGGGCTGCTGACGAGCGTCGCGTGGACGATCGGCGAGACCACCACCTACGCGATGGAGGGCTCGATCTTCGTGACCGGCGCCGCGGTGCAGTGGTTGCGCGACGGCCTCGGGATCATCGCGAGTGCCGACGAGACCGGTCCGCTCGCCGAGAGCGTGGCCGACACCGGCGGGGTGTACTTCGTCCCCGCCTTCACCGGGCTGGGCTCCCCCTACTGGGATCCGTACGCGCGCGGCGCGATTCTCGGCCTCACCCGGGGCAGCGGCCGCGCCGAGATCGCGCGGGCCACAGTGGAGGCGATGGCGTACCAGACGGCCGACGTGGTCGAGTCGATGACCGCGGCGAGCGGCGCGCACGCAGCGGAGCTGCGCGTCGACGGTGGGGCGAGCCAGATGGACCTCCTGTGCCGGTTCCAGGCCGACCTGCTCGGGATCCCGGTGCGGCGCCCGGTGATCCAGGAGACCACGGCCCTCGGTGCGGCCTACCTCGCCGGCCTCGCCGAGGGCATCTGGGACACGCCCGCCCACGCGGCCGCGGCATGGCTGGAAGAGGCCGCGTTCACGCCGTCGATGGACTCGACGGAAGTCGCGTCGCGTCGCGCGGGGTGGTCACGCGCGGTGGAACGATCACGCGACTGGGCTTGAACCAACCGGCTCGGCTCGGTGTTCAGCTCGCAAGCGTCGCGACGCGCACCGGGAGGTCGACGACCTCGGGCGACGTGTCGGACCGAGGTGCGGCGCCGGCCGATCCCTTCGTGGCGTAGGTGTCGACGTACTCGTATCCCGACAGCGCGTGGATCTCGTACATCAGTTCGTCGGTGAGTTGACGCAGGGCGAGGTGGTCGTCGGCGCGGCCCTCGTAGTGGGTCAGGTCGATGGGTGCGCCGAAGCGCACGGTGACGGTGCGGAAGAACCGGGGCATCTTCGAGTCGGTCGGTTGGATCTCGTCGGTCCCGATGAGCCCGACCGGCACGAGCGGTGCACCGGTGCGGAGGGCGAGTCGGGCGACACCGGTGTGGCCCCGGTGGAGGAGGCCGTCACGGGTTCGGGTCCCTTCGGGGTAGATCCCGAACTGGCCGCCGTGTTCGAGGACGTCGGTCGCGGCGTCGAGGGCCCGTTCGCTCGCGCTCCCGCCTTCGCGCCGGATGGGGATCTGGCCGACGGCCCGGAAGAACCAGGCCGAGCGCGGGTCGTCGAAGTACTCCGCCTTGGCGACGAACGTCATCCGGTGGCGCAGGACCAGAGGCAGGAAGATCGAGTCCATGAACGACCGGTGGTTCGCGGCGAAGATCACCGGGCCGGTCACGGGCATGTTCTCGCGACCTTCGACCCGCACGCGGAAGAGGCCGTAGAGCACCGGCGTGAGCACGGCCTTCAGGAACCAGTAGGTCACCCCCGGGAGCGTAGGTGACGAACGGCTGACTGGCTACGGGTGCGTCATCCGTCGGGTCGTGCGGCTTCGTCAGGCGGCGACCGGCTCGGGAGTCGAGACGGGGAGCACCCGGCTCTCGAGCGCCGTCAGCAGCAGGTGCTCAGCGGCCCTCCGTTCCAACTCGGCCCGGGCATTCGCCTCGGCGCCGCCACTGCCCTGGTATCGCAACCAGACCCTGATCTGCTCGAGTCGCTTGGTCACTGAGACTCCTCGTCGCTCCGGATGCTCCGGCCCTGCCTCCCTGCGACCCCGTTACCCATGACCACTCTGCACTTCCCAGGTTGCGCTCGACGCACGCGCGGGTTGCCGGCGCGCGAACCCCCGCTGACGATTGCCTGAACGCGACCGGTTCCCGACGTCGCGCTGCTTGACCGTTCGGTCAAGGCGCTCGTAGCGTCGCGGCCCTTGACCCGGAAGCTCACGCAGCGCGGGAAGGACCGCCGCCGACAGATCATGACGGAGTCGACCCGCCTCTTCGCCGAGCGCGGCTTCCACCCCACGTCGGTGTCCGACATCGTCACCAGCCTGGGCGTCGGCAAGGGCGTGTTCTACTGGTACTTCTCCAGCAAGGAAGAGCTCCTCGCGCAGCTGCTCCAGGCCGCGCAGCTCGACCTCCGCCGCCGCCAGCAGGGCGCGATCGGCGACGAGCCCGACCCGGTCCGCCGCATCGAGCTCGGCATCCGCGCGTCGATGCAATGGTTCTCCGAGCACCGCGACGCGCTCACGCTCTTCCAGTTCGCCGCCACCGAGGAACGGTTCGCGCCGGTGTTGCGCGCCGGGCAGGAGGTCGCCGTCGACGACCTCGTCCGCCATCTGAAGGACGCCATCGGTACCGGCCGGGCCGCGGACCAGGATCCCCAGATCGTCGCCTACGCGATCCTCGGCGTCGTCCAGCAGCTGGCCCGCACGTTCCTGTTCAGCCGCGAGGAACCCGTGGAGCGCGTCGCCGATGTCGCCGTCGCCTTCTGCCTCCACGGCCTGGAGAGCTGACGCCCCACGACCCGCCGAGTTGGGCGCGTTTCGGTCCGTGGAGGACCAGAACGCGCCGAACTTGGCCCGGGGTGGGCCCGTTGTGGGCGGCTTCAGCCGAGCTTGGTGAGGGCCTTCTTGATGCCGCGCACGGCCTGGCCGATGCGCTGCTCGTTCTCGACGAGCGCGAAGCGAACGAAGCCTTCGCCACCCGGTCCGAAACCCATGCCCGGTGACACCGCGACCTTCGCCTCGCGCACGAGCATCTTCGCGAACTCGAGGCTGCCGAGCTCCTGGTACGGCTCGGGCACCGGCGCCCAGACGAACATCGTCCCCTTCGGCTTCTCGATGTGCCATCCGGCGCGATCGAGACCGTCGATCAGCGCGTCGCGCCGGCCCTTGTAGATCTCGTTGACCTCGAGCGGGTAGTCGGGCGCCTCGTTCATCGCCACGATCGACGCGATCTGGATCGGCTGGAACGTGCCGTAGTCGAGGTAGCTCTTGAGCTTCGCGAGCGCGGCGACGCACTCCTCGTTCCCGACGAGGAAGCCCATGCGCCAGCCCGCCATCGAGAACGACTT
>JBBRHS010000099.1:0-8994 GCA_038222385.1 Acidimicrobiia bacterium | reverse complement strand
CTGCTCGATCGCCCCGTCCGCCGCATCGTCCCGCTCGAGGTCCACTACCGGGGCCTCGAGATCCCCGACATCTACGTGCTCGGCTACGGCCTGCACCACGCGGATCTCTACCGGAACCTGCCCGAGGTGTACGAGGCCGACCGCACGGTCGTCGGAGAGAACCCGGCGGCGTACGTCGCCGAGTTGTACGGGAAGATGCCGGGGTGAACCGGTCGCAGGACCCGAGACCCCCGGTGGTAGGCTGATGTTTTGGCGGAGGCCTTCCGTGCTGTCCGTGAGGGCTGACGAGAGGATCGTGCGATGATTCGTGTCTCGCTCGTGGGCGTGCGCCTCGAGGTGCCCACGAATCAGCCGATCGTGCTGTTGCGTGAGGAAGAGGGCCAGCGGTACCTGCCGATCTTCATCGGCCCGCCGGAGGCGACCGCCATCGTCTATGCGTTGCAGGGGATGGAGACGCCCCGGCCGATGACGCACGATCTCTTCCGGACCGTGCTCGACGACGTGTCGGTCGTGCTGCAGCGGGTCACGATCACCGAGCTCCACGACGGCACCTTCTACGCCGAGATCGAGTTGCTGCAGGGCGAGAAGACGTCGCGGATCTCGTCGCGGCCGTCAGATGCGATCGCCCTCGCGGTCCGCTACGCGGACCCGGTGCCGATCTTCGTCGACGAAGCGGTCATGGACGAAGCCGGTGTGCTCTTCGACGGTGAGGACGAAGAGGAGCAGGTGGAGATGTTCCGCGAGTTCCTCAACCAGGTCCGGCCCGAGGACTTCGCCCAGTAGTGGACGGGCGACGGCGCTTCCGCGCTGGCCTCATCCTGCTCGGCGCGGTCGGACTGATCGGGACCCTCTGGTTCTGGCTCGTCGAGGGCTACGGGGTCGTGGAGGCCGCGTTCCAGACGACGACCACCATCACGACGGTCGGCTTCGGCGAGGTCCGGCCCTTCGACACCAGCGCCCAGGTGTTCGCGATCGCGTTGATGATCGTGGGAGTCGCCGCGGCGCTGTTCACGTTCGGCGGCGCGCTCGAGGAGCTCGTCGAGGGATCCGTCCACCGATTCGGGAGACGACGCATGGAACGCCGGATCGAGTCGATCTCGCAACATCTCGTGCTCTGCGGCTACGGCCGCGTCGGTGAGTCGATCGCGCAGAGCGTCGACTCCGACCATACGGTGGTAGTCGTCGACGCCGACGAAGCTCGGTGTCGCAACGCGGTGGATCGGGGCTTCCTCGCCGTTCCCGGCGACGCGACCGAAGACGACACACTGTGCGCCGCCGGCATCGCGCGGGCGGCGGTGCTCGTGGTGAGCCTGCACTCCGACGGCGACGCGATCTCGTGCGTGCTGTCGGCCCGTGCGCTCGCGCCCCAGGTGCGCATCGTGGCGCGGGCGAACTCGGCGAGCAGCGAGCCGAAGCTCGAGCGCGCGGGCGCCGACCACGTGGTGAACCCGCTGCGACTCGGCGCCGAGCACCTCGCGGGCTTCGCGGTGCGGCCCAGTGTCGCGGGGTTCATGGAGGTCGTCTCGGCCGGGAGCGAGGTCGAGATGCGGCTCGAGGAAGTCACGCTCGCAGTCGGCAGCCCGCTCGCGGGGCGTTCGCTCGCCGAGGCGAACCTGCGCGAGGTGACCGGTGCGCTGGTGCTGGCCGTGCGCGACACCGCGGGCACCTTCGTGAGCAACCCGGAGCCGTCGCGTCGGCTCGAACCGGGCACGATCCTCATCGCAATCGGCACCGACGCCCAACTCGGGGCACTGGCCCGTGAAGGTGCGGCTGCGGGCGCCGGAGCGCCCTGACCTGGCCTCTCTCGCGTACTCTCGACCGCGGGTCGAGACCTGCGAGCGACCCTCGACCACAGCTTGACGTTGACCTGAACCTGTGCCTCCGGTATACCGTGACACGTCGGTAGTTACGGAGATGTGGTTCTCATGCGCCGGCGGTCTGGAGTCCCGAGCACATGCCGAAACGAATCGCCGACGCCCCGTTGCCGCCCCCCATGGCCCAGGGAACGCTTGCCCCGGTCGATGCCGGCGACCCCGACTGGGAAGAGATCGGCTACCGCGGGCGCCAGGTCTGTCGCATCGTGGGCATCTCCTACCGCCAGCTCGACTACTGGGCCCGCACCGACCTGTTGACCCCGACGCTTGCGGAGGCGGCGGGGAGCGGGACACAGCGCCGGTACTCGTACCGCGATCTCGTCGCGCTCAGGGTCATCAAGAGTCTCCTCGACGCAGGGATCGCACTGAAGACGGCGCGCGTCGCGATCGAGTACCTCCGTGATCACCTCGGCGGTGATCTCGCGACCGCGAGCCTCGTGCTCGACGGTTCCCGTTCGGTGCTGGCACTCACCGGCGACGACATCGTCGACCTGGTGCGTCACGGCCAGGGCGTGCTCAACATCGTCCCTCTCGGACCCGTCGTGGCCGAGCTCGACGCCAGCATCCACGACCTCGATGTCGGCACCGACGACACTGTCGACGCGAAGCCCGCGCCGACGCGTCGGCGCAAGGCGGCCGGAGGAGACTGACATCAGCCACGTCGACCCCAGCGAGGTTGAGCGTCTCCCGCACGAGCACACGCGATTCGCGCACAACTCCGAGCGCCAGTTCGCCAAGCTCCTCGACTTCTACGGCATCGAGTGGGACTACGAGCCGCGGACCTTCACGCTCGAATCCGATCGCGACGGCAAGCCGGTCCAGGCTTTCACGCCCGACTTCTACCTCCCGACGTACGACCTCTACATCGAGATCACGACGCTCAACCAGCGGCTCGTCACGAAGAAGAACCGCAAGGCGCGCCGACTCCAGGAGCTCCACCCCGACGTACGGGTGAAGGTGCTGTACCAACGCGACTACCTCGGCCTGCTCGTGAAGTACGGCCTCGAAGCACCTTCGCAGTTGAGTGAACGGCTCGGATCGGCGAGTCCGTTGCGGCTCGAACCCGACCCGCGGCCGATGGCGCCTCCGGGCCGTTCTCGCGAATCGGCCTGACCGTGACCGACTCCGGAGCGCTGCGGTACAGCCCGCTCGATGCCGAACACCGCGCCCTCGGCGCTCGCATGGTGCCGTTCGGTGGCTGGGACATGCCCATCCAGTACGAGGGCGTGCTCGAGGAGCACCGGGCCTGTCGAGAGCACGCCGTCGTGTTCGACGTGTCGCACCTCGGCTCCCTCCGCGTCGAGGGTCCCGGCGGGTTCGACCTGCTGCAGCAGACACTCACCAACGACCTGCACCGGATCGCGGTGGGGAAGGCCCAGTACACCCACCTGCTCGATCCCGACGACGCCCATGTCGTCGACGACATCATCGTGTGGTGGGTCGGCGACGACGATTTCATCGTGATGCCCAACGCCTCGAACACCGAGCGGATCGCGAACGCGTTCGGAGAAGGAGCGGAGCCGGCGGACTCCTCCGACGGGACACCCGCGGGTGGGCGGTCGAGCCGGCGCAGCGGATTCGACCGTCAGCTCGGAGAAGGAGCGGAGCCGGCGGACTCCTCCGACGGGACGCCCGCGGGTGGGCGGTCGAGCCGGCGCAGCGGATTCGACCATCAGCTCGAAGACATCACCGCGAGCCGGGTGGTGCTCGCGGTGCAGGGACCCGAGGCGCGAGCGCGACTGCGATCGATCGCGCCCGGGGCGGCGTCGGTCGGTCGCTTCGCCGTGCAACCGTTCCAGTGGGACGGTGCCGACGGCTTCGTGGCCGGGACCGGCTACACGGGCGAGCACGGAGTGGAGCTCCACGTCCCGGTCGAGGTGGCGGCGTCGTGCTGGCGCGCGCTCCTCGAGGCAGGCATCACCCCCGCGGGATTGGGGGCGCGCGACACGCTCCGGCTCGAGGCCGGCCTCCCGCTCCACGGGCACGAGCTCGGCCCCGGGATCACGTCGCTCCAGGCCGGGCTCGGCTGGGTGGTGAGGTTCGACAAAGGTCCGTTCCGGGGTTCGGTGCCGCTCGCGGCCGAGAAGGAACGCGGTCCGGCCCGACGTCTGCGGGGGCTGCTGCTCGAGGGGCGTCGGTTCCCCCGCGCCGGATACGCCGTGCTCGTCGACGGCGATCCGGTGGGGGAGATCACGAGCGGCAACTTCTCGCCGGTGCTCGAACGAGGGATCGCACTCGCGTTCGTCCCGCCCGATCTGGCCGACGGGGCCGCGGTCGAGATCGACATCCGGGGCACGCAGACACCGGCCACCGTCGTGGCGTTGCCGTTCGTGAACGCGACCCCCGAGCGGGACTAATCTGGTCGGGCAACGCCGTCGACCCTGGGCGGGAGAGTCCATCCGCATCTTCGGATGCGTTGGACGCCGAAGGAGCAACCTCCCCGGAATCTCTCAGGCACCCGAACCGCCCGGACGAGGCACCTCTGGAGCCGGTACCGCGACAGAGTGGGGAACTGTGAGTGCCCCCACGCGGATCCCGGAGGTTCCATGGCCATCGAAGGTGCACCGACTCGACGTTCCACCGGGTTCTCGACCCGCCACATCGGGTCTGATCCCGACGAACAGCGCTCGATGCTGGAGGTCCTCGGGCTCGCGTCGATCGACGATCTCGTCGATCAGGTGGTGCCCGAGTCCATCCGGACCCGGAACCCGCTCCGTCTCCCGGCCGCGCTCGACGAGGTCGAGGCGCTCGACGCCATCCGGGCGCTCGCCGACCGCAACGAGGTCTTCCGTTCCCTGATCGGTCTCGGCTACTCCGACACCGTCACGCCGCCGGTCGTCCTGCGCAACGTCCTCGAGAACCCGGCCTGGTACACCGCGTACACGCCGTACCAACCCGAGATCTCCCAGGGGCGCCTCGAAGCCCTCCTGAACTTCCAGACCATGGTCAGCGATCTCACCGGGATGGACATCGCCAACGCGTCGCTGCTCGACGAAGGAACCGCGGCCGCAGAAGCGATGGCGCTGTGTCACCGCCTCAACCCGAAGTCGGGGAACGTGTTCTTCGTCGACGCCGACTCCCACCCCCAGACGATCGAAGTGGTCGCGACCCGTGCGGAGCCGATCGGCATCGAGGTGCTCGTCGGCGATCCCGAGACCGACCTGCCCGACGATCTCGCGGCCACCGGCGTGTTCGGTGTGCTCCTCCAGTACCCCGGTAGTAGTGGGGTGCTGCGAGACCTGCGCCCGGTGATCGCCCGGGCGAAAGACGGTGGCGCGCTCGTGGCGGTCGCGACCGACCTGCTCGCGCTCGTGCTGTGCACCCCACCCGGAGAGATGGGCGCCGACGTGGTGGTCGGCTCCTCGCAACGATTCGGCGTGCCCCTCGGCTACGGCGGTCCCCACGCCGGCTTCTTCGCGACGCGCGACGCCCACAAGCGCAGCTTGCCCGGCCGTCTCGTCGGCGTGTCGGTCGACAGCGCGGGTCGCCCCGCGATGCGGCTCGCGTTGCAGACCCGTGAGCAGCACATCCGTCGGGAGAAGGCGACGAGCAACATCTGCACCGCGCAGGTCCTGCTCGCCGTGATCGCCGGCCTCTACGCCACCTACCACGGTCCCGACGGGCTGCGTGCCATCGCGGGCCGGGTCCACGAGCTCACGGCGGCCCTCGCGGCACGGCTCCGGGCCGGTGGGCTCGAAGTGGTCGGGGAGACCTTCTTCGACACGATCCGCGTGCGGGTACCGGGTCGGGCCGAAGAGATCGCGGCGGCGGCGCGGATCCGGAGAGTCAACCTCCGGGTCGTCGACGGTGACACGCTGGCCGTCGCGCTCGACGAGACGACCACCGCGGCCGTGCTCGATGCGGTCGCGGACGCGTTCGGGGTGGCGGGGGAGGGGTGGGAAGCCGACGGCGCCACCGGCATCCCGCCGTCGTTGACGCGTACATCGGCGATCCTCACCCATCCGGTGTTCCACCGGTACCACTCCGAGACGGAGATGCTCCGGTACCTCCGGCGGCTCGCCGACCGCGACCTCGCGCTCGACCGGTCGATGATCCCACTCGGCTCGTGCACGATGAAGCTCAACGCGACGACCGAGATGATCCCGATCACCTGGCCCGAGTTCGGTCGGATGCATCCGTTCGCGCCGCTGGATCAGGCCGCGGGCTACCGGGAGCTCTTCACCGACCTCGAGCAGTGGCTGTGCGAGATCACCGGGTACAACGCGGTGTCGTTGCAGCCCAATGCGGGATCACAGGGGGAGCTCGCGGGGCTGCTCGCCATCCGGGCGTACCACCAGAGTCGGGGCGACACCCGGCGCACCGTGTGCCTCATCCCGGCGTCGGCGCACGGGACGAACGCCGCGAGCGCGACGATGGCGGGGATGCGGGTCGTGGTCGTGCGTTGCGACGACGACGGCAACGTCGACTTCGACGACCTGAAACACGCAGCCGCGACCCACGCCGACGACCTCGGTGCCCTGATGGTCACGTACCCGTCGACGCACGGGGTGTTCGAGGAGCGGATCACCGAGATCTGCGACCTGATCCACACCTACGGCGGTCAGGTCTACCTCGACGGTGCGAACCTCAACGCGCTCGTCGGTCTGGCCCAGCCCGGGAAGTTCGGCGCCGACGTGTCGCACCTGAACCTGCACAAGACGTTCTGCATCCCCCACGGAGGTGGGGGACCGGGGGTCGGACCGGTGGCGGTGCGGAGTCACCTCGCCCCGTTCCTCCCGAGCCACGGGTTGGTCCCGGAGTCGGGGCCGACGACCGGTGTCGGTGCGATCGCGGCGGCGCCATGGGGCTCGGCCGGGATCCTGCCGATCTCGTGGGTCTACATCGCGCTGATGGGAGGGGAGGGGTTGACGGACGCGACCGTCGCGGCGTTGCTCCATGCGAACTACCTCGCGGAGCGGCTCGCGCCGCACTTCCCTGTCCTCTACACCGGCCGCACCGGCAGGGTCGCGCACGAGTGCATCCTCGACCTGCGTCCGATCACCGCGGCCACGGGCGTGACCGTCGACGACGTCGCGAAGCGCCTCATCGACTACGGCTTCCACGCGCCGACGATGTCGTTCCCGGTCCCGGGGACGCTCATGATCGAGCCGACGGAGTCGGAGTCGCTCTCGGAGCTCGATCGGTTCTCCGAAGCCATGATCGCGATCCGCGGCGAGATCAGCCGGGTGGAAGCGGGGGAGTGGACCGTGGAGTCGAGCCCGCTGCGGGGTGCGCCGCACCCGGCCGAAGACGTGGTCGCCGACGACTGGTCGCGCGACTACGCGCGGGAGATCGCCGCCTATCCGGTCGCCGAGCTCCGGGGCGCGAAGTACTGGCCGCCGGTGAGCCGCATCGACGGCGCCTACGGGGACCGCAACGTCATGTGTTCCTGCCCACCGATCGAGGTGTATCAAGACGAGGCGTGACCGGTACGTCCTCGCGGTCGGTCGAGCTGCTCCTGTTCGACGGGGGAGGGGCGGAGCAACGAAGGGCCGACTGGTGGTCGGCGATCACGAAGGCGGCGAAGCGCCTGCTGGCGCGAGGACTGGTTCCGGTCGAACAGGTCGTCGCCGTCGCGTGCACGGGCCAGTGGTCGGGGACCGTCGCGGTCGACCGCGACGGCACACCGTTGATGAACGCGGTGATCTGGATGGACACGCGGGGAGTGCCGAGGTCCGACGGATCATCAAGGGCACCCCGTCGGCATCGGGCTACGGCGTGCTGAAGGCGAAGAAGACCGACCTGTTCAAGAACATCTGCTCGCTGCCGTCGGCGATCCCGGGCCGGTACCTCGTCGCCGACGAGCACGAGACCGCCGGGGTCTGCCTCACCTTCCTCGAGGAGAACCTCGGCCTGGGCGAGGGGAGTCTCGAGGCGACGGAAGCGCTCGCGGCGTCAGTGCCCGCGGGGAGTCGGGGGGTCATCTTCACCCCGTGGCTGAGCGGCGAACGGACCCCCGGGCCTCCTTCGTCAACCCGTCGCTCCAGACGACCCGCGAGGATCTCGTCCGTTCGGTCTACGAGGGAGTGGCATTCAACACCCGATGGTTGCTCGAGACGGTGGAGGGCTTCGTCGGCCGCCGCCTCGACCCGATCACGATGATCGGCGGGGGAGCCCGCTCCGACCTCTGGTGCCAGATCCACGCCGACGTCCTCGACCGCACGATCCTCCAGGCCGCCGACCCGGCCCTCGCCAACGTGCGGGGTGCCGCCCTCCTCGCCGGCGTCGCCCTCGGCGATCACACCGTCGACGAGATCGACGGCGCCGTCGACCTGGTGGCGACCCGCCGCCCGAATGCCGTCCCCCGACCCGTCTACGACGCCGCCTACGCCGAGTTCCTCGAGCTCTACGCCAGGACCAAGCCCATCTTCCGCCGCCTCAACCGGCGCCCCATCCCGTTGCAGGGGCACAAGGTAACATAACGAGGATTATGGGCGGTTGAGGCCAGGGCACCGGGACAGGGCTTCGGCGTACTGGTCGGCGAACCACTGGCGGCCGGCACCGTGGTTCTCGTGGATCCCGTCGTAGATGCCGTCGGATTCCACGAGGAGTCGCTCGGCGCCGCCCGGGGCGCGGACGGCGGCGTCCCAGTCGGCCACTTGGTAGCGACCGGGATCTTTCACCTGGAGCTCACGAATCTTGGCATTGAGGTCTGCGCCAACAGTGTTGCCGCGCAAGTCGTCGAGGCGGGTTGAGATGGTCGTCAGGACCACGCACGGAACGGATCCCGTGATCGCGATGAACCGGTCGAAGTCGTCGAGCGCATCGGCGTAGCCGGCTGCCTGCATGACGTTGTTGGTGCCGAGATTCACGATGACCGCGGCAACAGGCTGCTCGTCCCGCAGGGCCGTGCGGAGCACCGGGAGCATCTCGTCGATACGTTGCCCGTTCCTGGCGATGATCGTCTCGTCGTAGCGCGACGCGAGCGCCTCGCGAATGTTCGGCGTCGCCAGGAGCATCAGTGAGTCACCGATGCCGATGACACGGTTGGACGCCGGCTCGGTCGGGGACGTACACGAGAGAGAGAGAGAGAGAGCAGAAGCGAGCGCGACCGACCAGCAGGACTTCAGCACCGTCATGGGTTCACAGTACCGATCCGCCCGCAGGACGCCACGGTCCT
>JBBRHS010000098.1:0-9100 GCA_038222385.1 Acidimicrobiia bacterium | reverse complement strand
GCCGTCGATGACCTCGTGCGGTCACTCGGGGCCTTGCATGTCGCGTTCGCGAATGCCGGGACGCTCACGCACCGGACGACGGTGGCAAGCCTCGACCTCGACGAGTGGGACCGCGTCCTCTCCGTCGATCTCACCGGTGTGCTACTCACCTTTCGCGCCGCAATCGAGCATTTCGGGACAGGCGGCGGGGTGCTTCTCGCGTGCGGATCGTCGCTCGCGATCCGGCCTGGTACCGGGCTCCTGCCCTATGTCGCGGCGAAGGCCGGAGTCCACGCGATCGCACGGAGCCTTGCGCTCGAGCTCGCTCCGCAGGGCGTCCGCGTCAACGTGGTGGCCCCGGGACTCACTGACACCCCGATGACGCGCGGCATGGAGGGTCACATCGAGCGGGGACTCGAGTCGGTGCCGCTCGGACGCCTTGTCGAGATCGGAGATGTCGCTGCACTCGCAGTGCACCTGATGACCGATGAAGCGACCTCGGTCACCGGGGCCATCTTTCCCATCGATGCCGGCCGAACCGCCGTCTGACCCCGTGCAGGACACACAGGGTGGTGCCGATCGCTCCAGGTTCGCGGCGCCCGCTCTACCGTGGGCGATGGTCTGGGAGGGCGACGACTACCAACGGCGCTTCGATGCGCTCGCAGCGCGCGGCGATGATGTCCACGGCGAGGCCACGTTCGTGCGCCGCCTCGAGCCGGCTTCGGTGCTCGACGCGGGTTGCGGCACCGGCCGCGTCGCGATCGAACTGGCACAGCACGGGATCGCGGTGGTCGGGGTCGACGCCGACGCGTCGATGCTCGCGACGGCGCGCGAACGTGCGCTGGAGCTGAGCTGGATCGAGCACGACGTCGGCACCGTGGAACTCGGACGCGTCTTCGACGTGGTCGTGATGGCCGGCAACGTCCCGCTCTTCACGCCGGAGGGGACCCGAGCGCGGCTCGTCGCGGGATGTGCGCGCCACGTCGCACCGGGAGGAGCACTCGTTGCCGGATTCCAGCTCGGACGTGGGTACGAAGTGGCCGACTACGACACTGACTGCAGTGCCGCAGGCCTCGCGGTGGCGGCGCGCTACGCGACGTGGAACGCGGATTCGTTCCCCGGCGACGGTGGCTACGTCGTCTCGGTCCACCGACCCGACGCATGAGCAAGCGCGCCGAAGAGGCGACTCGGGAGAGTGGTCTCCTTGCGTCGCCTCCTCAACTCGGGGGCGCGGTGATCGCGTCCCTTCTCGCAACGGGTGTCGGGCGCTGCGGGGCCCGCTTGTTCGGTGCTAGACGGCGCGGACGTTCTGCGCCTCTTCGCCCTTCCGACCGGGGGCGACGTCGAACTCGACCTTCTGGCCCTCTTCCAGCGAGCGGTAACCGCTGCCCTGGATCGCCGAGAAGTGGACGAACACGTCGTCGCCGTCTTCCCGGGAGATGAAGCCGAAGCCCTTTTCGGCGTTGAACCACTTGACGGTACCCGTTGCCATGTTGAGTGCTGCTCCTGTGATGTGCGTGCAGATGATCAGCCGTCTCGACCGCGCACGAAGCGCAGATCCGAGGAAGCGACCCGAAGGCTAGCAGGCGTCTGCGACGGCCATCCCGAGGCGTGGCCCGGCGAATTGTCGTGTAGAATGGGGAGATGCGCGTCGGAAGCAAAGCTCATTTCTCCGAACTCCTGCCGCCCGTCTGCGTCCTCTGCGACGAGAAGGCCACCACGGCTCTCGTGCCGACCGAAGGCGTCCTCCTGAACAAGGACACGGGCAAGACGGTGCACGTCACCACCATGCGACTCTGCGAGTCGTGTCGCTCCGAGGTCGTCTCGAACCGGGTCACCCTCGGATGGTCGTGGCGGGCCGAGCGTTGGGGCAAGGCCGGTACCAAGTCGCCCGCCGGCGACAAGTACCTCGTCCACAAGCCCTGACGGCCCCGGGCCGCACTCAGCCGAAGGTCACCTGGCCGTAGGTGCTGCAGAGCCCGTAGGCGTTGATGATCACGAACGCGGCGATCACCACGGGGATGACCCACCGCCGCCAGTCGCGCACCTGACGCCCACCGCCCGCCGGTGCCGGCATGTACCACTGCGGCAGGAGCGGTGTGCCGCCGTCACCGTGGAGCTCCCACAGGTTCACCGCGTCGTCGGCGACGGGCGCGTCGGGGTCGGCGGCGAGGGCCAACTCGGAGAGCTCCTCATCGGAGAGCCCACCGTCGGACAGCTTGAGAGGCATGGTGTCAGGGTACCGCCGGGATCGGCTTCTTGGTCCCCGGCTCCACGGTGTTTCGCGATTCGTTCGATGCTCCGGTGTGAGCGGGAAGCTCAACCCGCGGTCCGAGAACTTCCGGCCGCCGGTCGATAGCTGGGAGCGCTACCAGCCCCGGGCTCCGGCGGACTCGCACTCGGCCACGCGATGACGAGCACGACGAGTACGGGGTTGAGCACGGCGAGCATCGCGGCCGGGATCACGATGCCCTGATCGTTGAGGGCGTACCCGAGTGCGGCGACCACCGCGAAACCGACGAGTGACGCCCGCATCTCCGGTACTCGGGTCAGCAGGCCGGAGAGGTGGCGCTCGCGTGACCAGGCAAGGTACGCGACGAGCGCGAGCACGACGACGAAGATCGGTCGCCAGTCCGAAGACGCGAGCGTGGAGAGGTTCATCTCCAGCTTGCGGACCACGACGGTGGTGAACGCCGAGGTTCCCTCTCCGCCCACCTGCTCGACGAGCCGACCCAGGTGCGTGCGCTGGTCCGCCGGGCGCAACGAATCGACCACCGCGGCGATCGAGATCGCGATCCCGGTTGCCGCGAACACCACGACGACCGCGCCCGCCCGGATACGTTTCCCGTACAGCATCGCCGCCGTCAGCGCGAATGCCGGGACCATCGTCAGCACGCCGCCGACGTCGGCGCCGAAGAAAGGGGCACCGTCGACGACGACTGCGACGGCGAGTACTGCGATGCCTGTCCACGCGCCGGTGCGCCCTCCCAGGCGGTACGCGACGAGGCCCGCGAGCAACACCGCGCCCGCGGCCAGGAACGCGTAGCCGATGTTGCCGAGGCCGATGAATCGGCCGGCAACCTCGGGCGAGAACCCGAAGCCACTGTTGAACTGCAGCCGGGCGCCGGTGACGACGTCGAGCACCAGTACGCCGACCAGCACGCCGAGGCCCGCGACGAGCGAGTCGACCGGGCTGCGCCGACGTCCGGCGAGGAGGAACGCTGCGCCGAGGGCGCTGCTCACGACCACGAGGAACGCGAAGTACGCCGCGAGCCCGATCTCGTGGAACGGCACCAGCCGCGCGAGGTACACCGTGGTGACGAGTCCGAGGATGGAGAGCGCGAACCACGTCAGCGCGGTGGCTCCCCGGCGGGGACGTCGGACCAACACGAAGATCGCGCCACCGGCGAGCAGCATCTGGAGAACGACGAATCCTCGGGTCAGGGGGTCCCGCAGCTCGGTGCGGAACAACGCGGCGGCATCGGTGTCGACCAGCGAGGCCCGCCGGTCGGCCAGGGTGCCGGCTCCGCGTGCCTCGACGGGTCGGCCCCGCATGGAGTCGGGTCGATCCGCACCGACGAGATCGAGTACCGACGGACCGATGTCCATGAGCTGGACCGAGCCGCTGCGCAACGTCGTCGGGGACCGGAGCAGGCCGGACCGGAAACCTGGCGCGCTCACCGCGACGACGGTGAGCGCGTTGCGGTCGGTAACGCGTGGTGCCGGCCCGACGACGACGACCGCGTCGCGCTCGGGCTCGACCCGTTCGAGGAGCGCACCCACGAGCTCGTCGGTGTGCTCCAACGCTCGGGCGCGGGACGCGAGTCGTTGCGACGAGTTCTGCGCCGGAGCGTAGGCGTCGGCACGCGCGAGGTCGGAGCCCTCGACCAGGACGACCGCGCGATCCGACCAGGCCGTGTCGAACGCCTGCAGCACACGAGACCGGTCGAGGCGCGTCCCGAACGGAACTTCGGGTGCGGTTTCGAGCAGGGTGTCGTCGACGCGACCCCCGGGGAGAGTGCCGCCGGGTTCCATCAGGGCGAGCGCCGCCTCCCGGTGCCAGGGCGACTCGAGCGCGGGTTCGAGGAGCTCGTCGGGATCGATGTCGGCGTTCGCGATGACTGCCCGTGAGAAGCCATCACGCGCGAGTGCGGCGCCGAGCGTGCCGAGGTCGGCCTCCCACAGGCTCGCGGCGTTCGCGGTGGTGACGGCGGGGACGCCGAGGTGCACGATGCCGCGATCGGCTCGACGGCCGGTGCGACGGACGAAGGCTTCGGCGGCGGTCCCGTCGCCGAAGGGCTCGTCGACTCCGAAGGCCTCTCCGCCGACGGGACTCGACGCGCCGATTGCCTTGTCGCCCGACCCGAGCGTCGCGTAGCCGGCGGCGAGGTCGGTTCGCAGCGTCGGTGCGCGGGTCGAGAGGTTCGCGATCGCCGAGCGGCGGAACAGCGCGTCGAGGTTCGGCGTCTCGCCGTCGTCGATGTCGGTCCAACCGACGCCGGGCAACGACACGATCAACACCCGGTCGACGGCCCCCGCCGCGCGGTCGGTGGCAGCGTGCGCCGGAGGCCCGGGGACCGAGACGCCCGATCCGACGAGCGACGCGAGCGCGACGATCGCCACGATGCCCGCCGATCTGCGACCCGTCACGCCGACATCGTCGCACCTCGGCGGGTTCGGGGGACGGCAGCTCGATCAGGGGTGGACGAGGAGCATGACCAGGGCGAAGTGGCAGACCCCCGCGCCGATCACGAACGAGTGCCAGACCTCGTGGTACCCGAACACCGCGGGGCGGGGATCGGGGCGGTTGCGGGCGAGGATGATCGCGCCGCCGGTGTAGAGCAGACCCCCTGCGACGAGGAGCCCGAGCTCGACACTCGACAGGGACTGGATCAGTTGCGGCGTCGCGATCACCGCGAGCCAACCCAGCGCGAGGTACATCACGAACCCGACGCCGTGCCAGCGTTCGAGTCGCAACACGGTGACGAGCACACCGATCGCGGCACCGGTCCATGCGAGCGTGAGGAGCGTGATGCCCCACGCGGGCCGCAGCGCCAGCAACGTGATCGGGGTGTACGAGCCCGCGATGAGCACGAAGATCATCGAGTGGTCGAGGTGCTTCATGACCCGCTCGCCCCCGACCGACCAGTTGCCCCGGTGGTAGGCGGCGCTCACGCCGTAGAGGCCGGTGAGGCTCACCGCGAAGATGATCGCCGCGACCCGGGCCGCCGCACCGCCGGCGAGGGCGATCAGCGTGACGCCCGCCGGGATCGACACGAAGAACGCGATCTGGTGGAACCAGCCGCGGAGCCTCGGTTTCGCCGAGGGCTGCTGGTGGAACTGGCGGACCGGATCCATCCTTCGCAGCGTAGCGACCACCTCAGGAGATCCGAATGGGCCGAACGGACCGCTCGGAGCCGGTTGGTTCAGGCCATGGTGGCGAGGAGCTCGTCGATGAAGGACTCGGGGCACTCCGGGTGGAGGAAGACGGCGCGGGCGACCATCTCGCCCTTCCACCGGGTCGGGAGGCAGAGCGCGACCTGTTCCCGGAGGAGCCCGTCCGACCACGACGTGTAGTCGGCCTCGGTCCAACCGGGGCGTCGGAACAGGACCACGGTCAGCTCCGGGTCGCGCAGCAACTCGACGTGGGGTGCCGCGTCGATGCGAGCGGCGGCGTGCCGGGCGATGGCGAGCGTTCGTTCGATCGCGTCGGAATAGGCGTCGATCCCGTGTACCGCGAGCGAGAACCACAGCGGCAGGCCGCGCGTGCGGCGCGTGAGGTGGAACGCGTAGTCGGCCGGGTTCCAGTCGTCGCCGCCGTGGATGGCGTCGAGGTACGAGGCCTCTTGCGCGTGGACGGCCTTGGCTCGGGCCGGCTCGCGGTACAGCAACGCGCAGCTGTCGAATGGAGCGAAGAGCCACTTGTGCGGATCGACCAGGAACGAGTCGGCGTGTTCTATGCCCGCGAAGCGAGCTCGCACGCTCGGGGCGAGGAGCGCTGCTGCACCGTAGGCGCCGTCGACGTGGAACCAGATCCCGGCCTCTCGGGTCGCCGTGGCGATCCCGGCGAGGTCGTCGATGATCCCGGCGTTCGTCGTGCCCGACGTCGCGACCACCGCACAGATCGACGAAGGGTCGGCGTCGGCGGCCAGCGCCTCGCGCAGGGCCGGCCCGGTCAGGCGGTCCTGGTCGTCGGACGGCACCACGAGGGCATCGACGTCGAGGAGGCGGAGCGCCGACGCGATCGAGGAGTGGGCCTGTTCGCCGACGGCGACCCGCCAGCGGGCCGGTCGCGAGCCGCGCGCGGCAGCCGCGCTGTCGCGGGCCACCGCGAGCGCGGAGAGGTTCCCGATCGACCCGCCCGACACGAAGCACCCGCCGGCTCCGGCCGGGAAGCCGGCGGCGTCGGCGAGCACTCGCAGGGCCTGGTTCTCGGCGTAGACCGCGCCGGCACCTTCGAGCCACGACGTACCGCACACCGACGATGCGCCGACGACGAGGTCGAACAACAACGCCGCCTTCGTCGGTGCCGCGGGGATGAACGAGATGAACCGTGTGCTGTCGGTGGAGATGCACGCGGGCGCGAGGACGTCGACGAACTCGCGGACGACGTCTTCGGGTTCCCGTCCCTCCCGGGTGATCGTCGTCCCTGCTCGTTCGCGCAGGGCGGCGAGCGGGAGGGGGCCGTCGAGCGTGACCGGGTCCATCCGCAGTCGCTCGATGGCGTAGTCGAGGCACGCGGTGGCGATCCGTTGGGTGAGGTCGTCGAAGGTGTGCACCCGAAGACGGTACGCCCGGCCGGGTGGCTCAGGGGTCGAGCGTCACCAGTCGGCTCCGGACCTTGTCGAGTGCCCGACCGAGGTGGTCGCGCGCCTCGGCGTGGGAACAGCCCAGCGACCGGGCGAGCTCCTTCATCGACTCGGCGTCGCAGTCGAAGCCGTAGCGACGGGTCAGTGCGTCGCACTCGACGGGGGAGAGATCGCCGAACGCTCTGGGGTCGACCTGCAGCTCGAGTGCATCGAGGTCGAGGTCGTCGTCGACGACGCCGACGCCGGCTTCGTCGGCCGGCGCATCGGGATAGGGCCAGCCGTCGTCGGTGGGGAAGAGGGGGTAGGTCGAACGTGCCATGTGCTCGTCCTCCGGTCGTTGCCAGCCCGTCACCCTGATCCACTGTGCGCCGATCCGCCGCTCGGGTCAACCGACCTCGGAGGGATTCAGCGAGCCGGAGCCGGATGCACGGCGAGGATCTCGAGGATCGACTCGCCGTACCGGTCGACCTCGACCGGGCCGACCCCGGGCACCGCGAGCAGGGCCGCCCTCGTCGCCGGGCGGGCTCGGGCCAGTTGTTCGAGCGTGGCGTTGGTGCAGACGACGTCCGGGTCGATGTCGTGGGCGCGGGCGACGTTGCTGCGCCACTCGGCGAGCGCGGCGAGGACGACCGGATCGACCCGACTCGTCGCCGACAGCTGGGCCCGCGCCTTGGCCAGCTCGGCGCGCGGGTCGACGGGTGGTCGATTGGCGGCCGGATCGTCGGCGATCGCCTGGTGGATCACCGCGACCCACGGACTCGGCCGCCGGCGCGCGACCCGGACCCCGATCGTCCGTTCCTGGGCCCAGCTCAGGTGCAGCGCCCGCTCGGCGCGACTGCACGCGACGTAGAGCAGCCGACGTTCCTCCGCTCGTTGCGACGGGGTGTCGGCAAACGAGATCGGAACGAGGCCCTGCTCGAGGCCGGTGACCCACACGGAATCGAACTCGAGGCCCTTGGCCCGATGGAACGTGAGGAGTTCGATCGACTCTCCGGTCTCGGGACCGTCTTCGCCGCGCAGCGCGGTGTTCAGGTAGGCGAGGAAGCCGTCGAGCGATCCGGCGCCACCTTCGGCGTTCACATATTCGTGGCCCAGCCGGGCGAGCGCGTCGACGTGTTCGCGTCGCTCCTCGGGGAGCTCGGTGGCGTCTTCGGCGAGATCCGAGAGCTGGTGGGCGAACGCGGTGCCCGGTGCGGCCTTCACCGACGCCCGCAGCGCCTCGATCGATGCTTTCACCTCGGGGCGTTCGAGGAACCGGCCTGCGCCCCGGACTCGGCATGGAACCGATGCCGCGGCGCACGCGACCTCGAACCCGGCTGACTGGGCGTTGGTGCGGTACAGCACCGCGAGGCGCTTCCACGGCGTCCCGGTGTCGTGCGCTCGGCGGAGGGCCCGTACGACGCCGCGCGCTTCTTCGTCGTCGGTGTCGTACGTGGTGATGGTGGGGAGTGGGCCTTCGGGCTGGGCGACCCGCACGGGTGGGAGCGGTTGGCGGGTGCCGTCTTCGAGCACGGCCCGGGCCGCTCCGAGGATCTGTGGGGTGGACCGGTAGTTGGCGTCGAGCCGGACGACAGTCGCGCCGGGAAAGAGCGCGGCGAACTCGGTGAGGTGGGTCGGCTCCGCGCCGGCGAAGCTGTAGATCGCCTGATCGGGGTCGCCGACCACGCACAGGTCGGGCCGGTCGCCGAGCCATGCCTTCACGAGTTGGAGCTGCGCGGGCGAGACGTCTTGGAACTCGTCGACGAAGATGTGTCGGAACCGCCAGCGCTGCGCGTCGCGGAACTCCTGATCGGTGGTGAGCGTGGTGCCGCACCAGATGATGAGGTCGTCGAAGTCGAGGAGGCGACGGCGCTTCTTCGTCTCTTCGTAGGTGCGGTAGAGCTCGGTCATCTCCGAGAGCGGCCGAGGCGGTTCGCGGCCCGAGGCGGTGACGACCACGGGGTAGCTGTCGGGTCCGACGAGGCGGGCCTTCGCCCACTCGATCTCGCTCGCGACCTCCATGGCCGCGACGGCACCTTCCGCACCGGAGGGTCCGCCGGCCTCCCGCAACATCGGAGCGAGCAGCCGGACCTTGCGGTCGAGCAAGGTGGGCATGGGTCGGTCGCGGGGACGCGGGCGGGCCCGGAGCTGCGCGGGCGCCATCGCGTGGAACGTTCCGGCGGGGTCGCGGGCGCGCACCCCCAGTCGCCCGAGCCGCGTGACCAGTTCGCCGGCTGCCTTGCGCGTGAAGGTGAGGGCCAAGACGTGGGCCGGGTCGATGTGGTCTTCGCGCGCCTGCCAGGCGATGCGGTGGGTGAGGACGCGCGTCTTGC
>JBBRHS010000097.1:0-9166 GCA_038222385.1 Acidimicrobiia bacterium | reverse complement strand
GCACGATCGGTTCGTCGGGGGTCGCGAGCTTCCGGGTGATCATCCCCCCGGGAACGACGATCACGTCGGGCTCGGTCACGTCGGCGAAGGTGCGGTCGACGGTGAGACGGAGTGCGCCGTAGTCGTCGGCGATCTCACCGGCCCGCTCGGCGACGAAGACGGTGTCCGTGCCGGGGAGATGCTGGAGCACCTGGTACGGCCCGATCGCGTCGAGGCAGGTGAACTCGGGATACAGGGCGATGGCGATCTGCATGGTTGCTCCTCGGTTGGTCTCGCGGGCGTTCAGGTGTGGGCGTTCAGGTGTGGGCGTTCAGGTGTGGGCGAAGTGACGGCGGTAGGTGGTGGGTGTCGAGTCGAGGCGGCGACGGAACGTGCGGTGCAGCACCGCTTCGCCCGACAAGCCGATCGATCGGGCGATGGCGTCGACGGTGAGGTCGGTGGTCGCGAGCAGGTGCCGGGCCCGTTCGAGCCGGAGGTCCTCGACGTAGCGGGCCGGGGTCACGCCGCACTCGGCGGCGAAGCACCGTGCAAAGTTGCGGGGACTCATCCCGACGCGTGCGGCCAGCGCGCCCACGGTCAGGTCGTCACCCGGGTGGTCGACCATCCACCGTTGCAGGTCGGCGAGGTCCGACCGCTGCGCGGGTGGTGTCCGCAGCGATGCCGAGAACTGGCTCTGGCCTCCGGGACGGCGGGTGAACATCACCAGCCACGACGCGATCTCGTGCGCGAGTTGTGCGCCGAGGTCGTCGGCGACGAGCGCGAGGGCAAGGTCCATCCCCGCGGTGACGCCCGCGGAGGTCCAGACGCGTCGGTCGTGCACGAAGATCGGATCAGGGTCGACATCGACGTCGGGGTACTGCTCGGCGAACCAGTCGGCCGAGGCCCAGTGCGTGGTCGCACGATGGTCGTCGAGCAGGCCGGCCTCGGCCAGCAGCACCGCGCCGGTGCAGACCGAGGTGACCCGGCGGGCGCCGGCCGCAGCCGAGCGGACCGCGTCGACGAAGGCACCATCGCGTCGCGCCTCGACCACACCGGACCCACCGGCCACCACGAGCGTGTCGATCCGGCCCGGGCGCGCCACCTCGGCGCGGAGCGCGACGTCGCAGGCGATGCTGAGGCCGCTGTGACTCCGGACCGCTTCCCCGTCGGCCGACGCGACGACGAGCTCGTACGGCGGGGGCGCAGCGGCCGAACTCAGCCGGTTGGCGGTCAGCCGGTTGGCGGCGTGGAAGATCTCGAGCGGGCCGACGAGGTCGAGCGACTGGATGTCGTCGAACACCACGAACACGATCCGCGCCCCGCTCCCTGCCATGCCGCCATGCTGACGGATGGGCCGTCTGGCCGCAATGACAAGTTCCTGATGATTCCCGCCACACGATCGCCGAGTTCGTGCACTTCTGGTCGGATGCGACCCAGAACGCAACGAACTCGGGATTCTCGGGGATGGGTTCGTGCACTTCTGGTCGTATGCGACCCAGAACGCAACGAACTCGGGATGCTCGGGGTTGGGTTCGGTCAGGACGCTCGAAGGGGGGCGGTCGCGAACTCGTCCATGCCGCCGGCGAAGTCGACCTCGGCGACGAAGCCGAGCTGTTCACGGGCCCGTTCGGTCGAGGCGACGACGTGACGGACGTCGCCGGCGCGCCACGTTCCGACGACCTCGGGGGCGAGCTCGGGCCGACCGAAGGCCGCGGTGAGCGCGGTCGCCGCGTCGAGGACCGTGTGGGGATGTCCGCTCGCGACGTTCACCGGGCCGGGCACCGCAGTCGGTGCGCTCAGGGCGAGCACGTTGGCGCGGGCGACGTCGCGCACGTGGACGAAGTCGCGCCGCTGGGCACCGTCTTCGAACACCTTCGGTGCCTCGCCCCGCTCGAGCGCGCTGCGGAAGATGCTCGCGACCCCGGCGTAGGGGGTGTTGCGGGGCATCCGGGGTCCGTAGACGTTGTGGTACCGCAACGCGGTCACCGTCACGTCGGGATGTTCGATCGCGTACGCGACGCCGAGGTGCTCCTGGTGCAGCTTCGTCGCCGCGTACACGTTGCGCGGGTCGACGGCGGCGTCTTCGGGAACCGACTCGGAGGCCAGCTCGCCGCCGCACTGTGGGCAGAGCGGATCGAAGATCCCGCGCGCGAGCAGGGCCGGATCACGCGGCGCGGGCCGCACGACGCCGTGGGTGCCGCACCGGTACCGGCCCTCGCCGTAGACGACCATGCTCCCGGCGATCACGATCCGGCCGCTGAACGTCTGATCGTGCAGGACCCGCAGGAGCGCGGCCGTCCCGAGGTCGTTCTCGGTCACGTAGTCGACGACATCGCCGAAGTCGACACCGAGCCCGACCATCGCGGCCTGATGGCAGACCGCGTCGCAGCCGCGCACGGCGTCGGTGAGCGCGTCCTGGTCGGTGACGCTGTGCCAGCGGTGGTCGGCCCGGGGGTCGAGGCCTTCCGGCTGCGCGTGGTGGGCGGCCGGATGCAGCGAATCGACGACGACCACCTCGTGGCCGGCGTCGAGCAACGCGTCGGTGATGTGCGAGCCGATGAACCCGGCCCCACCCGTCACGAGCACTCTCATTCGGAGTGCTCCGCGTGGTCGACGTGCTCGCGCGGGAGCCGCAGGGTGAACCGCGCGCCACCGTTCTCGTTGCACACGGTGAGCTCACCCTGGTGCGCGTCGACGAATCCCTTGGCGATCGCCAGTCCGAGTCCGGCGCCACCACCGGGAGTGCGGGCGCGATCGGCCTGGAACGCGACCTCGAAGATCCGGTCGAGGTCCGCCTCGGCGACGCCACCGCCCGTGTCGAGCACCGAGACGTACACCGAGTCGGGCGCGTCGTCGTCGACGCCCGCTTCGACCACCACACTGCCGTCGCTCGGGGTGTGACGGATCGCGTTCTCGAGCAGGTTCCGCAGCGCCCGGAGGACCTCGGGTGGCGATGCTTCGATCTCGGGAGGACGGCCGACGACGTGACCCTCCAGGCGCACACCCTTGGCCTCGGCCACGGGAGCGGAACCGGCGAGGGCGTCGGACACCAGATCTCCGAGCGAGATGCGGGCGAACTGCAGGCTGAGCGCGCCGGCCTGGGTACGGCTCAGCTCGAAGAGGTCGTCGATGAGCGCGGCGAGGTGATCCGCCTCTTCGCGCAGCGTCCGGTAGTAGCGGGCGACGGTCTCGGGATCGACGACGACTCCGTCTTCGAGGGCCTCGACGATCGCCCGCATCCCCGCCAGCGGCGTGCGCAGGTCGTGGGAGACCCAGGCGACCAGTTCGCGGCGAGACGCTTCGAGCGCCCGCTCACGCCGACGGGCGAGTTCGAGCCGCGCTTCCATCGCCGCGAGCTCCTCGCCGAGACGCGCCAGCTCCTGGGGAGCGCCCACGGTTGCGGCAGTGGGTTCGGCATCTGCGTCGCCGATGCGACGTGCTACCTCTACGAGCGACGAGCTCGCGACGCCGATGCGCGCGCCCAACACCAACGACGCGGCAACACCGACCGTCCCTGCGGCGAGCAGCACGATCACGAGCACCGAGAGGTCGTGCTGCGAGATGAACATTGCCTGCGCCGCGACGAGCGATCCGACCATGAGCGCGATCACGGTGGTGCACGTGAGCGCCGCGATCTGGGTGCCGAGCGGCCGGGTCCTGAGGGCAGCGAGCGCAATCGCTCCCGCCACCACCGCGACGAGGGCCGTCCCACCGGCCACGGCGATGAGCTCGACGGCGTCACGCGCGCTCATCGACGTGAGGAACGCAACCACGACACACGCGACCGCGCCGGTCACCGACACCACAGCGGGTCCGACCCAGGTCGGGGACCGGCTCACGGATCCCACCGGTAGCCGACGCCCCACACCGTGCTCAGGTGGACCGGCGCGGCCGGATCAGCCTCGAGCTTCTCGCGCAACCGCCGCACGTGGACGGTGACCGTTGCCGTGTCACCGTAGGTGTAACCCCAGACGTGCTCGAGGAGCTCTTCCCGTCGGAAGGCGCGTCGAGGTTGCGACGCCAGGAACGCGAGGAGATCGAACTCCCGCGCCGTGAGCGCGACCGGCTCGCCATTGCAGTGGACTTCGTGCGCGGCGACGTCGATGTGCACGTCGCCGGCATCGATCACGTCGGGGAGCGCGTCGCTCGGGCTCACCGCGCCGGAAGCCCGGCGGAGCACCGCCTTCACCCGGGCCGTGAGCTCACGCGGCGAGAACGGCTTCCCGAGGTAGTCGTCGGCGCCGAGCTCGAGTCCGATGATCCGGTCGTCTTCGTCGCCCTTGGCGGTGAGCATGATCACGGGAACCGGCGCGTCGGCGCGCAGCCGTCGACACACCTCGAGCCCGTCGATTCCCGGGAGCATGAGGTCGAGGACGACGAGGTCGGGCCATCGGCGCGCGGCGTGATCGAGTGCGGTCTGGCCGTCGAAGACAGCGTCGACGGTGAGGCCCTCCCGTTCGAGGTACCGCACCACGACTTCGCTCACCGTGGGGTCGTCCTCGACCACGAGCACATGCGCGGGGGTGGGCGTCACCATGGAGACCGTACCGCCAGCTGGACGAGTAGCCCGCTCGCGACCTGGAGTCCGAGCCACGCCCTCACCGTCGGGTGGCGCATCCGTCGGCGGCGGTCAGGATCCGAGATGAATGCTGCGGTGGCGAGCACGACCCACGGCACGAACGGCACCCAGATCCGCTCCACCTCTGCCTTCGACATCCCGCTCAGGTCGGCGAGCGCGACGACGACGAGAGCTCCGCCGACCAGGAGCCATACGCCTCGATCACGAAGCCAGGCGAGTGCGACCGCCACCGCGGGACCGGTGGCGATCGCGAACGCACCGAGGTTCCCGACCAGGAAGTACGCGTACGAGCGGCGACTCGCGACCCCGGCGAAGTAGCGCTCACGGGTGGCGGCGAGACCGGCGAACCACCAGAAGCCCGCGGCGAGGAACGCGAGGAACACCGGGAGCGCACCGACACACGCGACGACGATCGGCCGGAAGCGGCGGCGAGCCACCGCGACGACGAGTGGGATCGCGGCGAGCAGCACCAGGCCGTACGAGAGGAACGCGGCGACGCCGAACAGCAGGCCTCCGCCGAACGCCAGCACGTCGGCACGACGTCCAGTTCGGCCGGTCGCCAACACGACCAGGGTCACTCCCCAGCCGGCGACCGCGCTGAAGAAGGCATCGCCCGATGTCCACCAGATCGCGGCGGGCATCACGACCATGAAGGGGGCGGCTGTGCGAGCGGATGCCTCTCCGGCGACTTCCCGCAATGCCACGAGCGCGGCGACCGCGCCGGCGCCGCCCCCGGCGAACACCAGCACCGCGTTCCACCCGAGCCCGCCCAGGCCGACCCGGTCGAGCACCCAGAGGACCAGCACCATTCCGGGCGGATGACCCTGGGTGTGGATGTTGTAGGTCGTGATGCGATCCGTGAACTGTGAGAGGAACGTGAACGGGTCTCCGACCTTCGGGACCGAGCGGATGTACTGCTTCGGAAGGAGCGGATCCGTCAGCGCGTCGATCCCGTCGAAGATCCCGAGCGAAACGGCCCACGCGATCGAGCCGAGCCCGACGAGCACCAACACGCGCGCCCAGCTCAACCGTCGCGCGAGCGACGGCCCGAAGGCCACGACCGCGACGCCGAGGACCACTGCAGGAGCAACGTTGCGGCCTATGCGCCAGTCGTAGGTCCCGGTGAGGGGCGGGGCATGGATTCGGAGCCGCTCGCCGACCTCGGTCACGTACGCGCCCCAGGCCACCGAGACCAGGATGAGCGCGCCCCAGACCGCCAGTGCGACCACGGCCCGGCGGCGACGCACGTCGTCATCGCCCGGCGTTCCGCCTGGTCCGGGCTCAACCGGGGTCGCGTCGTGGAGGGTGCCCGGCACCGGTGCAGGGTACCGACCCGAGACGGGCATCCCGGCGGCGGCGGCATGGAGTTTCGCGAACCGTAAGCGCGCCAACCCGAATGCTCCCGCGATCACGCCGATACGGTCACACCCGTGATCGATGTGATCCTCCCCGTCCTCGACGAAGCCGGTGCGATCCCAGTGGTGCTCGGTTCGCTGCCGACCGGGTTCCGCCCGATCGTCGTCGACAACGGATCGACCGACGGCTCGGCCGACATCGCTCGTGCGCACGGCGCCGACGTCGTCGACGAACCCCGACGGGGCTTCGGTGCCGCGTGCTGGGCCGGGCTGTGGGCGGCCGAGTCGGAGGTCGTCTGTTTCATGGACTGCGACGGCTCGTTCGCCGGGCGGGACCTGTCACGCGTGTCGGATCCCGTGCTCGCCGGCGAAGCCGACCTCGTGCTCGGCGCCCGCCGCGCATCCTCGGCGTGGCCCTGGCACGCACGAGTCGCCAACCGCGCGCTCGCCTGGGAGCTGCGCCGGCGGACCGGCATCGCGCTCCACGACCTCGGACCGATGCGCGCAGCCCGACGCGAGCCGTTGCTCGGCCTCGACCTGCGTGACCGTCGCTTCGGGTGGCCGCTCGAGATGGTGCTGCGCGCCGACGCCGAAGGATGGCGCATCCGCGAGGTGCCCGTCGACTACTCACCGAGGATCGGGCGTTCGAAGGTCACCGGCACCGTCGCCGGTACCGCCCGCGCGGTCCGCGACATGGCGCGGTTGCTCCGATGAGCGCCGACCCCACGCTCATCGTCATCGCCAAGGCGCCCGTTCCGGGACAGGTGAAGACACGGCTGTGCCCGCCGTGTACTCCGGAACAGGCTGCGGAGCTCGCAGAGGCTGCGCTGCGCGATACCCTCACCGCAGTCGCCGGCACCCCGGCCGCGCGGCGTGTCATCGCGCTCGACGGCGAGGTCGGACCGTGGCTCCCCGAAGGCTTCGATGTCGTTCCGCAGTCGGGCGGTGGACTCGACGAACGTCTCGCCCACGCGTTTCTCGCGGTCGACGGTCCGGCGCTGCTGGTCGGGATGGACACACCGCAGGTGACACCAACCCTGCTCGACGGAGCGTCACGCGAGTTGATGCGGTTGCCGAACGGGTCGGTGCTCGGGCTCTCGGTCGACGGTGGATTCTGGGCGATCGGCTTGCGCTCGGCCGATCCGAGTGTGTTCCTCGGCGTCCCGATGAGCACCGACACGACCGGCGCCCACCAGCGGGACCGTCTGTGTGCCCGGGGCTCGATCCCCCACCTCCTCCCGGTACTCCGCGATGTCGACACCTTCGACGACGCACAGCTCGTAGCCGATGAGATCCCCGGATCACGCTTCGCCGCGGCATTCACCGCCGTCACCGAGGAGATCGCCGAGCGATCCCTCGAACCATGACGATTCGAACCATGACGATTCGAGAAACACACTCGGTTCCTCCAGGTCCGGCCGTGTTTTTGGGAACTCGTTCTGGGTAGGGTGACGGCGTGGCAACCAAATCTCGGCGACTCGAGGCGCAGCCGGAAGCCGACCTCGAGGCCGATGCCGTGGCCACAGGTCGCGCGGCCGGATGGTCGCTCGCAGCGCTGCGGATCCTCATGGGGTTGTTGTGGATCCAGAACGCGGGCTGGAAGCGCCCACCGTTCACTACGTCGGCCGGCATCGGACGGTTCGTCCAGCTCGGAATCGACCACCCGGTCTTCGGCCCGTACGCCTGGCTCTCGGAGCACCTCATACTGAAGAACCTGACCGCGTTCGGCTGGGGAGTGATGTTCGTCGAGGTCAGCCTCGCCGTGTTCCTCACCCTCGGGCTCGCCACCCGCTTCTGGGCCCTCGTCGGTGCGGTGCAGGCAGGCGCCATCACGCTCAGCGTTCTCAACGCGCCCGACGAGTGGGGTTGGTCGTTCTGGATGCTGATCGGCATCCACCTCGTGCTCGCGGCAACGGCAGCCGGCCGCGTCGGCGGCCTCGACGGCATCCTACGACCGATCTGGCGGCGCAGCGGCGGTCGAGTCGCCACTCTCCTCCTGAGGGCCTCGTGAACGGAGCCCGTATCCGCCGGATGCAACTGTGCATTGCGACCCTGAGCGTGGTCGTCGGCGTGCTCGCGCTGATCTATTCCGGCTTCGACTTCACCGGGACGGGCGAGCGGGCCCTGCTCAAGGGCGACACCTACTTCATCTCGTCGCTCTTCAACCTCAATGCCCTCGGTGGGATGCTCCTCGTCGTCGCCGGCGTTCTCGGCCTGGTCGCGACGCTTCGCAGGATCATCGCGGCCGAATGGATGGGCGTGGCCGTCGCCGCGTTCGGTGGGGCCGTGACCATCATCGGCGCCGGAGACGACGCGACCCTCATCGGTCAGGGCAACCCGTCGAACGCTGCGGTCTTCTTCATCGTGGCCGTCGGCCTGGCGGTCACTGCGTGGGCAGCCCGCGCCGAGTCGGAGGCGGTTGGATCGTGACCCGTCACCGATGACCGCTCGGCACGCGAAAGAGACAAGTCGACTGGCCGGGCTCGTCCTGCTCGTCGGTGAGCTCCGCACCGCATCTCCTCCGCTACACCTCACCCCACCCGAATTCCCATTCGTGCCCGTTCTGCTGGCGACCCGAGAGATGGAGTAACCCCCCGATGACCACCCTGACCGAACGGGTCGATTCCGTTCTACCGCTGATCGCCGACGGTGCCGATGCCGCCGACACCGATCGGAAGTTCCCGAAGCGATCGATCGACGCGCTCGCGGATGCCGGGCTGCTCGGCCTCACACTCTCACCCGAGGTCGGTGGACTCGGAGCGACACCACTCGAGTTCGTCGATGCCGTCGGCAAGGTGGCCGCGCAGTGCGGTTCGACGTCGATGATCTACCTCATGCACCTGTCGGCGGCCAACCTGTTGGCCGCCGCGCCTCCGATCGGCAGCGAGCAGATTCTCGCCGATCTCGCGGCCGGTACCCGGCTCACCACCCTCGCGTTCAGCGAGAAGGGTTCGAGAAGTCACTTCTGGGCACCGGTGTCGAAGGCGACGCGTACCGATTCCGGCGTGCACATCGACGCCCAGAAGAGCTGGGTCACTTCGGCGAGCGAGGCCGACCTCTACGTCGCCACCACCCTCTCACCCGAAGCCGAGGGTCCGACCGACTCGAACCTCTATCTCATCGACCGCGTCGCGGCCGGCGTGAAGGTCGCGGCCGGTTTCGACGGACTCGGGATGCGCGCCAACGACTCGGCGCCTGTGCATCTCGACGTCGACGTCGACGACGACGCCCAGGTCGGCGACGAGAAGGGCGG
>JBBRHS010000096.1:0-9220 GCA_038222385.1 Acidimicrobiia bacterium | reverse complement strand
CGCATGTCCTGGTTGTCTTCGTTGCCGTGGATCACCGAACCGGCGCCGAGGAAGAGGGTGCCCTTGTAGCAGGCGTGCGCGATCACCATGAACACCGCGGCGTCGTAGGCACCGACCCCGAGAGCGAGGAACATGTAGCCGAGTTGGCTGATGGTCGAGAACGCCAGCACCCGTTTCAGGTCGACCTGGACGATCGCGATCGTCGCCGCGTAGAGCGCGGTGAGTGCGCCCACCCAGGCCACGACCGTCATCGCATCGCCGCTGGCCTCGAAGAACGGATGTGCCCGCGCCACGAGATAGACGCCGGCCGTGACCATGGTCGCGGCGTGGATCAGGGCCGAGACCGGGGTCGGACCTTCCATCGCGTCGGCGAGCCAGACGTAGAGCGGACCCTGGGCGCTCTTGCCGATTGCGCCGAGGAAGAGGAGCAGGGCGATCGCCGTTGCGGTGCCCGTCGCGATCGTCCCGGCCGCCTCGCCACTCATCCCGTAGTCGAGCGTCCCGACGGTGGCGAAGATGAGGAACATGGCGACCATGAATCCGAAGTCGCCGATGCGGTTGGTGACGAACGCCTTCTTGCCTGCGACCGCCGCCGAATCCCGTTCGAACCAGAACGAGATGAGCAGGTACGACGCCAGGCCGACGCCTTCCCACCCGAGGAACGTGACGAGGTAGCTGCTGCCCAGGACGAGCACCAACATCGCGGCCACGAAGAAGTTGAGGTACGCAAAGAACCGCGAGAAGCGCGGATCACCGTGCATGTACCCGATCGAGTACACGTGGATGAGGGTGGCGATCCCGGTCACGAAGAGGATCCAGGTGACCGAGAGCGGGTCAGCGAGGAAGCCCATCTCGACCTCGAACCGGCCGGCCGGGATCCAGGTGAAGAGGTTGACGACGTTGCTGCGCGACTCGCCCGGGAGGCTGAGCATCGCGGCGAAGACGACGATCGACGCGACGAACGAGAGGAACATCATGAGCACCGCGAACCGGCCGGCGTTGGGCTCGCCCATCCGCTTGCCGAAGAACAGGATGATCACCGAGCCCAGCAACGGCAGGGCAGGGACGACCCAGACCAGATCGAGCAGATCGCGCGCGCTCATCTGATCAGCTCCTGCCTTCGGCGGGCCGCTCGGGCCCCGCCTCGGACAGCCGGTCCGGGCGCGCCACGGAGCCGCGCGTCGTGTCCTCGGCTCACGTGCCCACCCCCTCGGTCTGCACGTCGGTCAGCCCTGCAACAGATCGAGGTCGTCGGCGGTGGCGCTGCCCTGTCGGCGCCGGAAGATGGCCACGATGATCGCGAGGCCGACGGCCACCTCGGCTGCGGCGACGACCAGCACGAAGAACACGATCGTCTGACCGGCGACGTCGTTGAGCATCTTCGAGAACGCCACGAAGGTCACGTTGACGGCGTTGAGCATCAGTTCGACGCACATGAACATCACGAGCACGTTGCGGCGGACCAGGAGCCCGACCGCGCCGATCGTGAACAACATCGCCGCGAAGGTGAGGTAGTAGCTGCCGGTGACGGTCACGGGTTCCGCACCCTCTCGACGTCGTCACCTTCGGTGACTGCGTCGTCGGGCTGGGCGGCTCCGGCGTTGTCGGGCTTCAGGTGACTGCGGCGGGCGAGCACCACGCCGCCGACCACCGCGAGCACGAGCAGCACGGCCGTGATCTCGAACGCCCAGACGAAGTCGGTGAAGAGGCTCTTCGCGACCCGTTCGACGTTGCCGCCGGTTCCGGCCTGCAGTCCACCGCGGGTCGCGCTCGCGCCAGTGGCCCATTCGTGGCCGGCGAGGAACACGACCTCGGCGAGGGCGATCACACCGAGGGCGATCGCCGCCGGTCGCTGAAAGTGGAACGGCTCGCCCAACGACTCCTCGCGGTCGACGCCGATGAGCATGATCACGAAGAGGAAGAGCACGACGATCGCGCTCGCGTAGACGATGACCTGCACCGCAGCCACGAGCTGCGCGCCCTGGAGCAGGAAGAGCACCGCGATGGTGAGCAGCGTGAGCACGAGGCTCAACGCGGAGTGCACCGGGTTCTTGGCGAGCACGACCCCGAGCGCGCCGGCGAGGGCGAGTCCGGCGGCGACGAAGAACAGGAACGTCTCCATCAGTGCGCCGCTTCCTCGTCGGCGGCTTCCTCGTCGGCGGCTTCCTCGTCGATCAGGCCGACCGGCTCGGCCGGCGCGGGGGCGGTCATCCCGGTGGCGCTGCGCAGGATGCCCGACTGGCCGCGCTCGGGTTCGCGCACGCCGTAGCCCAGCTCACCCGACCAGTTGACCCGACCCTCGTAGGCAGCGTTGCCGGAGGGCGACGTTGCCCGCATCCACTCACTGGTGTGGTCGTTCTCGCTGTCGTCGAGCCAGAGCTCCCACGGCTGCTTGCGGGCCCTGCCGTCGTCGTCGACCACGAGCTCGCGCTTGGTGTAGATCGCGTCGTCACGGTTGGAGAACGAGAACTCGAAGAGCTTGGTCTCGGTGATCGCCTCGGTCGGGCATGCCTCGACGCAGAGGTCGCAGTGGATGCAGCGCAGGTAGTTGATCTCGTAGACGAAGCCGTAGCGCTCACCGGGCGAGACCGGAGCGTCGGGCGGGTTGTCGGCGCCGCGCACGTAGATGCACTTCGCGGGACACACACCGGCGCAGAGCTCGCAGCCGATGCACTTCTCCATCCCGTCTTCGTAACGGTTGAGGACGTGGCGACCGTGGAAGCGCGGCGGCTTGGGCCGCTTCTCGCGGGGATAGAAGCCGGTGACCCGCGGCTTGAACATCTGCTTGAACGTGATCCCGAAGCCGGCGAAGCGACCCATCAGTGGATCTCCCCCCTCATCGGATGTCCTCGGTGATCTCGTCGCGGCGGGGAATGCAGAGGTAGAGCACCGCGTAGATCGCCACCGCACCCGCCGGGGCCGCGAAGTAGACCCAGACCGGCCAATCCTGCTGGCGGGCGATCACGAACACCCCCGAGACCATCGCGAACAGGAACGCGACCTCGATGAGGTACTTCCAGCCGATGTCCATGAGCTGGTCGTAGCGCAGCCGGGGCAGGGACGCGCGGATCCACACCGTGCCGAAGAGCAGCACGAGCAGCTTCGCGAGGAACCAGAAGATGGGCATCACCCAGGCGTTGATCCAGCCGTTGGCCGCGACGAAGCCGAGTGACGGACCCGCCGGACCTCCGAGGAACAGCGTCACCGCGATCGCGCTCATGGTGACCAGGTTCATGAACTCGGCCAGGAAGAAGATCGCGAACCGGATGCCGGAGTACTCGGTGTGGAACCCACCGACGAGCTCCTGTTCGGCCTCCACGAGGTCGAACGGCGGGTGGTTCGTCTCCGCGACCGCGGCAACGAGGAAGATGAAGAACGCGATCAGGGTGGGCCACAGGAACCACTGGGCCAGGGGCCAGCTCCCGAGACCTCCGCTCCAGGAGCCGGTCCAGGCCTGCTGCACCACGATGCCCCGGGTCGAGAACGTGCCTGCCTGGATGAGCACGGCCACGATCGCGAGGCCCAGCGCGGCCTCGTAGCTGAGCAGCTGCGCCGACGCTCGCACCGAACCGAGCAGCGGGTACTTCGAACCCGACGACCACCCCGCGAGCATCACGCCGTAGATGCCGATTCCCGACATCATGAGCAGGAACAGGATCCCGATCTGGGGATCGGCGAGCTGCACGTACGTCTGGTGGCCCGCGATCGTGACGACGCCCCCGATGGGGATGATCGAGAACGCGAGGAACGCCGGGAGCAGCGAGAGATACGGCGCGAGGAGGAACATGCGTCGGTCGGCGGAGTCGGGGATCGTCTGTTCCTTGAAGAACAGCTTGATGCCGTCGGCGAGCGCCTGGAGGATCCCGAACGGGCCTGCGTTGTCGGGCCCGACGCGGTTCTGCATGTCGGCGATGACCTTGCGCAGGAACCAGATGTAGAAGAGGACGAGCAGCAGCAGGAACACGAACACTGCGATCGTCTTGCCGATCACGATGAGGACGACCGTGAGATCGATCCCGTCCGCGAAGAGCGGATCCGCGCCGAGCAGCTTCGGGATGGCCGTCACCGCAGCGACTCCACTCGCAGGTCGGTGACCGGCTCCGACGCGTCGATCAGGTCGGCCGCCCCCGCCCCCGCCTGGTTGAACGCGAGGAACGCCACACCCTGGGGGGTCGCGGCGTCGGTGCGGACGGGCAGCGTGAGCGAGCCGCGCGTCGTCGTCACCCGGACGTCGCCACCTTCGTCGACGCCGATGCGCTCACGGTCGGACCGGTGGAGGAGCAGGATCGAGCCGGGCGCCAACGGGCTCAGCGACGGGGACTCGGTGACCGTGGAACCCGCGTCGTAGAGCACATGGGCCGCCACCAGGCGCAGAGCGTAGGCGTCACGGGCGGGAGTCGTGGTGGTCTCGACCTCGCCGTCCCACACGTAGAGCGCCGGGGCGCCGGGGCCGACCGGTTCGTCGACGACGACGGCGTTGTCGTCCTCGGGGAGTGATCCGGCGTCGCCCGCGTCGGTCGTCGCCGCGTCGGGCGGGGGGACGTCGGCGGCGGGCAGGATCGGCTCCCACGACGCGTTCGTCACCGGGATGCGCAACGGGGTGAGCGCGATGTCGGCCTGGTGGTCGGCCTTCGGGAGGACGACACCGTCGACCGCGCGGCGGATGAGGTTGGCGTCGACGCCCGCGAACCCGGGCGCGACGCGTGCGATCTCGTCCTGGATCTCCTCGACCCGCTCGAGGTCCCAGTCGGCGTCGAACCGCAGCGCGAGCTCCGACGCGATGCGCCAGCCCGGCATCGGCGTGCCGTCGGGGGTCACCTTCTGACCGAGGCGCAGGACGCGACCCTCGAGGTTGGTGGTGGTGCCGGCCTGCTCGCCCCACACGGTGGTCGGGAGGAACACGTCGGCCTGCTCGGCGGTCTCGGTGAGGAACGCGCCGACTCCGATCACGAACGGCACCGCATCGAGCGCGGCCCGGGCGAGCGTGCGATCGGGGAAGTCGTCGAGGACGTCGGCGCCGAGGAGCACCAGGGCCCCGATCTGCCCGTCGGTCGCCGCGGTCAGGACACCGGCGGCGTCGAGACCCTCGGTGGCCGGCACCGAGCCCCACTGCTGCGCGAACCACTCCCGACCCGAGTCGAGCGCGACCCGGCCCGGGAGGAACCCTGGGGTGAGGCCCAGCTCGAGCGCGCCGCGCACGTTGCCGCGGCGCAGCGCCGGGAGGTACTGCACGCGATCGCCGACCGCGAGGAGTTCGGCCGCTGCCGCGACGGTGGCGTCGGCCGACTCCGCCACCGACGGCCGACCCACGATCACGACGATCGGCCCACCCGGATTCGGACCACCGGCCCGGAGCAACTCGGCTGCCGCGTCGACCTGCGGGTCGCCCGTGACGGCGCCGCCGATCGCGTTCGCGAGCTTGTGCGCGGCGGTGGCCTGCTCGCCGGGAGTGACCCGGATGGTCGCACCGCAGTAGCGGCTCAGGCCGTGGTCGCGGGCCGAGATGTCGACGAGCGGGATTCCCAGGTCGTCGGCCGCGCGCTTCACCCGCAGCGAGAGCACCGGGAGCTCTTCCTTGAGGTCGGGTCCGAGCAACACGATCCCGGCCGCGGTGTCGCAGTCGGCGATGGTCGCGCCGGGCAGGCCGAGCACCGTTGCCGCGGGCAGGCCGTCGGCGAGCTGGGCGTCGACGTTGTCGGTGCCGAGGACGCCCTTGGCGAGCTTGGCCCACAGGTAGGCGTCTTCGTTCGTTCCCCGCGCGCCGCCGAGGAGGGCGAGCGAACCCGCGCCACCCGCGTCGAGCGCGCCGCGCAGGCCCGCGGCCGCGGCGTCGAGCGCCTCCGGCCACGAGCACTCCACCATCTCGCCCTCCTTGCGGACCATCGGATTGCGGACCCGACGCCAGGAGTGGACGTGCTCGTAGGAGAAGCGGCCCTTGTCGCACAGCCAGCCGTGGTTGATCGGCTCCGAGTCGACGCCGAGCAGGCGCAGCAAGCGGTTCGACGACGAGTCGAGCGCACCCCGGCACCCGACCGAGCACGTGGTGCAGCTCGTCTCCGCGGAGGAGAGATCCCACGGGCGGGCCTTGAAGCGGTACGGCCTCGCGGTCAGCGCCCCTACCGGGCAGATCTGCACGATGTTGCCGGAGAAGTACGACGTGAACGGATCGCCGGGGAAGGTGATGACCTCCGTCGATCCGCCCCGTCCGCCGAAGTCGATGAGCGGGTCGCCGGCGATCTCGGAGGCGAAGCGCGTGCAACGGCCGCACTGGATGCAGCGTTCGCGGTCGAGCAGGACGAGCTCGCTGATCGGGATGGGCTTGGTGAAGTGCCGCTTCTCCTCGACGAAGCGCGACTCGCCCGGGCCGAACGCGAGGGTCTGGTCCTGCAGGGGGCACTCGCCACCGCGGTCACACACCGGGCAGTCGAGCGGGTGGTTGATCAGCAGGAACTCGAGGACGCCGTCCTGCACGCGCTTGACGTCGTCGGACGTGGTGCGCACGACCATGCCGTCGGACACGGGAGTCGCGCACGAGATCTGGAAGCCGCGCATGCCCTCGACCTCGACGAGGCACATCCGGCACATGCCGACAGGCTTCATCCGCTCGTGGTAGCAGAAGCGCGGGATGTAGGTGCCGTGGTCCTGCGCGACGCGGATGAGCAGCTCACCGCGCGGCGCGGTGACCTCCTTGCCGTCGATCGTGACCGTGACCTCGTCGGGTCCGTCGGCCACCGGGATCACGAACCGGTGCGTCGACGGCCACTGGCTCATCGGCTGATCGCGGCTGCTCATTCGTTCCACTCGCTCGTCGGCACGTCACTCGTCGGCAGGGTCTCCGCTCGCTCCACATCAGGGCACGCGGCACTCCATCGGACACTCATGGAACCGTGACCTTCAGCTCGACGGGCTCGCCGGTGGCGCCGATGCGCGCTTCGACCTCGTCGCGGAACCAGCGGGTGAGTCCGACCACCGGCGACATGATGCTCGGTCCGAGGGCGCAGATGGTGGTCTGCGCGAACGGAGCGTTGAGGCCGGGAACGATGTTGTTGCCGAAGTCGAGGAGGAGGTCGAGGTCGGCCGGACGGCCGAGGCCGTTCGCCATGCGGTAGAGCACCTTCTCGATCCAGCCCGAACCCTCACGACACGGCGTGCACTTGCCGCAGCTCTCGTGGGCGAAGAACTTGGAGAGCCGCCACGCGATCTGCACGGGGTCGGTGTCTTCGTCGAACACCATCACCGCACCCGAACCGAGCATCGACTTCAGCTCGCCCTGCACGTGGTCCATGTCGAGCGGGGCGTCGAGGTGCTGGGCCACGAGCCACGGCGACGACGCGCCCCCCGGAATGAAGAACTTCATGTCCTTGCCGCCGCGCACACCGCCGGCAAGACCCTCGATGAGATCGCGGAACGACATCCCGAGTTCGACCTCGTAGTTGCCCGGTCGTTCGACGTGACCCGACACCGAGAAGATGCGGGTACCGGTGGAGCGACCGACGCCGAGCTTGGCGTACTCCTCTCCGCCCATGCGGATGATGTGCGGGACGGTCGACAACGTCTCGACGTTGTTGACGATCGTCGGCGCGGCGTAGAGGCCCTGCACGGCCGGGAACGGCGGCTTGATGCGGGGCATCGCCCGCTCACCTTCGAGGCTCTCCATGAGGCCGGTCTCGTCGCCGGCGATGTAACAGCCCGCGCCGCGGTGCAACACGATCTCGAGGTCGAAGCCCGACCCGAGGACGTTCTTCCCGACGTAGTTGGCGGCGTACGCGTGGTGCAGGGCCTGCTCGAGCCGATCGGCGCCGAGCGCGAACTCGCCACGGAGGTAGATGAACGCGATGTTGGCCTGGATCGCGAACGCGGTGATGACGATGCCCTCGATCAGCTGGTGCGGATCGCGCTCGACGAGCATGTGGTCCTTGAACGTCGAGGGCTCGCCCTCGTCGCCGTTCACGCAGAGGTAGCGGGGGAAGACGCCCTTCGGGAGGAACGACCACTTCTGCCCCGCGCCGAACCCCGCGCCGCCACGACCGCGCAGCCCCGAGGTCTTCACTTCCTCGATGATCGCGTCGGGTTCCATCGCGAGCGCCTTGCGCAGGCTCTCGTAGGCCCCGCTCTGCACCGCGGCGTCGATGGTCCACGAGGTCTCCGGAACCTCGCGCAGTCGCTTCGTGACGATGCGGGTCTCGACCGGAGCCATCAGCCTCGCCTGCCTGCGGTCATGATGCCTTCCCTGCGGCGACGCGCGTCCCCGAGATCGTCCGGGGTGTGCGGTCGCCGCGCTTGTACTCCTCGATGAGCTCCGTCGCCGAGGCGGCCTCGAGGGGGCCGTGGAACTCGTAGTTCACCTGCAACGCCGGGGCGCAGTCACACGCCGCGAGGCACTCGACCTCTTCGACGAACACGTCGTCGTCGGCGGCGTAGCGCGACCGGAGCGCGCCGAGCAGTTCGGGCCCGCCGTTCACCAGACAGGAGACGTTCGTGCACACCGACACCACGAGCTTCCCGATCGGTGCGCGCTTGAACATCGTGTAGAAGGAGCACGTCCCGAGCACCTGCGCGGGCGAGAGATCGAGCAGGTCGGCGATCTCGCGCATCGCCTCGGGCGTGACCCAGCCGTCCTGGTCCTGCGCGAGGTGGAGCAACGGCAGCACCGCCGACTTCGCGAACGGGTACAGGGCGATCGTCTCGCGGGCCTGGGCGAGGTTGGCTTCGGTGTAGGGCATGGCTAGCGGTCGACCTCCCCGAGGATGGGATCGATGCTCGAGACGATCGCCACCGCGTCGGCCACCATCGCGCCCTCGACCATCGGACCCATCGACTGCAGGTTGTAGAACGACGGGCCGCGGATGTGGAGCCGGTACGGCTTCGCGGTGCCGTCGGCGACGATGTAGCAGCCGATCTCGCCGCGCGGCGACTCGATCGCGACGTAGGTCTCTCCCGCCGGGACGCTGAAGCCTTCGGTGAACAGCTTGAAGTGGTGGATGAGTGCTTCCATCGACTCGTTGATCCGGGCCCGGGGCGGCGGCGTGACCTTGCGGTCCTGCACGCGGTAGTCGCCGGGCGGCATCTTCTCCACGCACTGGCGGACGATGCGAATCGACTCGGCGATCTCGAAGAGCCGGATCCGGTACCGGTCGAAGACGTCGCCGTTCTCGGTGTACACGACGTCGAAGTCGACCTCGGGGTACTTGAGGTACGGCTGCTCCTTGCGCAGGTCCCA
>JBBRHS010000095.1:0-9228 GCA_038222385.1 Acidimicrobiia bacterium | reverse complement strand
CTGCTCATCAGGTCTGCTCTTCTCGGTGATGGCTCGGTGATCGGTTCAGTGTTTGATCATGACGTGCTTGATCTCGGTGTAGTGCTCGATCGAGTAGATCGACATGTCCTTGCCGTAGCCCGACTGCTTGTAGCCGCCGTGCGGCATCTCCGAGGTGATCGGGATGTGGTCGTTGACCCACACGCACCCGAACTGCAGGTTCTTCGCCATGCGCATCGCCCGGCCGACGTCGCGCGTCCACACGCTCGACGCGAGCCCGTAGTCGACGCCGTTCGCCCACTCGAGGGCCTGGGCTTCGTCGTCGACCCGTTGCACGGTGACAACCGGACCGAACACCTCGCGCTGGATGATCTCGTCGCTCTGCGCGGCACCGACGATCACCGACGGCTCGTAGAAGAACCCACCGCCGGACCTCGCCTTGCCGCCGGTCGCGATCTCGGCGCCGGCCGCAACCGCGCGGTCGACCATCCCGACGACGCGCTCACGTTGCTCGGCCGACACGACCGGGCCGAGCTCGGTGGCCTCGTTCGACGGGTCGCCGACCACGAGGCTCGACACCGCGTCGGAGAGCCCGGCCACGAGGTCGTCGTGGATCGCCGCACCCGCGATGACCCGGCACGCCGCGGTGCAGTCCTGCCCGGCGTTGGCGTAACCGGCGACCTTGATCCCCTGGATCACCGCTTCGAGGTCGGCATCGTCGAACACGATCACCGGCGCCTTGCCGCCCAACTCGAGGTGCACCCGCTTCAGGGTGTCGGCCGCGGCCTTGGCGATGACCTTGCCGGTGGCGACGTCGCCGGTGAGCGACACCAACGCGACGCGGGGGTCGGCCACGAGCGGCGCGCCTGCGTCTTCGCCTTGCCCGCAGATCACGTTGAAGACCCCCGGCGGGAAGATGTCGGCGGCCCACTCGGCCATCAGCAGCGAGCTGAGCGGCGTGAGCTCCGAGGGCTTGAGCACGACCGTGTTGCCCGCTGCGAGCGCCGGTCCGATCTTCCAGACCGCCATCATGAAGGGGTAGTTCCACGGGGCGATCGAGGCGACCACACCCAGCGGGTCGCGCCGGACCATCGACGTGTAGCCCTGGAGGTACTCGCCGGTCGCGCTCCCACCCATGGCGCGCACCGCGCCCCCGAAGAACCGGAGGTTGTCGGCCGCGAACCAGATCTCCTCGCCCATGGCCGAGATGGGCTTCCCCACGTTGCGCGACTCGACGGCGCCGAGCTCGTCGCCGTGCTCCTCGAGCGCGTCGGCGAACGCGATGAGCATCGTCGCCCGCTCCTGAGGTGTCGTCTGCGACCACTCCCCGAAGGCGGCTTCGGCGGCAGTGACTGCGGCGTCGACGTCGGCGGCGTCGCTGCTCGGGACCTCGGCGATCGTCTCTCCCGTCGCCGGGTCGATCACCGGATCGGTCCGACCGCTCTTGGAGGCCACGAACGTGCCGCCGATGAAGTTCTCGTTGGGGGCCATGGGTCTCGTCCTCACTCCGTCTGCGGCCTCGGGAGGCCGGTGGCGACGGGAAAGCACAGGGACTGCGCGGCTCGGAAAGCGTAGGGGGTTCCGCCCGGTGACAACGATTCTGCGTGGTTCGGCCCGATCGTCGCAAGGGATTCCGTCGAAGCCGGCCGGTTTCTCCGCGTATCGCTTGCGCATTTGCCGTCGCTTCTGAGATTCTGCCGCAGGCAGCACGGAGACGGATTCGGAGCCGGGGGGCTGGGAGGCACGCTGAGCGCACCCATGGTCGACGCGGACCCCGCGCACGACACGGTCATCGAGATCGACCACGTCACCAAGCGGTTCGCCGCCTTCGTCGCGGTCGACGACGCCCACTTCGGGATCCGCCGGGGTGAGTTCTTCTCGATGCTGGGTCCCTCCGGCTGCGGGAAGACCACCACGCTGCGCATGATCGCCGGCTTCGAGCAGCCGACCGAGGGGGCGGTGCGCCTCGAGGGCAGCGATGTCTCGCGGGTCCCGCCGTACAAGCGAAACGTGAACACGGTCTTCCAGCAGTACGCGCTGTTCCCGCACATGAACGTGTGGGACAACGTGGCGTTCGGGCTGCGGTCGAAGAGAGTCGGGAAGTCGGAGATCGCCAAGCGGGTCGACGAGATGCTCGAGGTGGTACGCCTCGGCGACTTCGGCACGCGCAAGCCGGCGCAGCTCTCGGGCGGCCAGCAGCAGCGGATCGCGCTGGCCCGGGCCCTCGTGAACTACCCGAGTGCGCTGCTGCTCGACGAGCCGCTCGGCGCGCTCGACCTCAAGCTGCGCCAGGTCATGCAGCTCGAGCTGAAACGGATCCAACGCGAGGTGGGGATCACCTTCGTGTTCGTGACCCACGACCAGGAAGAGGCGCTCACCATGAGCGACCGGATCGCGGTCATGAGCGAGGGTCGCGTCGAACAGATCGGGACGCCGGAGGAGATCTACCAGAACCCCACGTCGGTCTTCGTCGCCGGGTTCATCGGGATGGCGAACCTCCTGCCGGTCACGGTCAACGGCCGCGAGGGCGAGCACACGATCGCGACCTTCGCGGGTGCGCACCGGCTCACCGTCCCCGAGGGGTCCGGGATCCCGCCCGGCGCGGAGGCCACGCTCATGCTGCGGCCCGAACGGATCCGGCTCGCCACGGCCCAACCCACGGACACGCGAGTGGGGGTGCCGGTCACGGTCGCCGACCTCGTGTTCCAGGGTCCGGTCGTGCGGGTCGCGCTGGCAGCGTCGGACGGGAGCCCGGTCGTTGCCCACATCGGGCCCGACGAAGAGCTCCCGATGATCCGCCCCGGCGATCCCCTGTGGATCACCTGGGAACCCGAGACCGCGGTGCTGCTGCACGCAGAGCCGCGCTACGTCGCATCACCCGAAGCGCTCGAGATCGCAGAGCTGAGCGCGGCAACCGCCGCTCCACTGAGAGGATCTGATCAATGACCGAACGTCGTCCGACCCGACCGTTCCCCCCGATGGGGGCCATGACTTCGGGTCCGTTGACCCGGCGCCGGTTCCTCGAGCGGGCCGGCCTCGCCCTCGGCGCGGTCGCGTTCGGGCCTGCGCTCCTCGCCGCGTGTGGTTCCGACGACGACAGCAGCAGCGGCGGCAGTAGCGGTTCGGGCGGTGGAGGCGGGAGCAACGACATCGCCATCTCGAACTGGACGAGCTACATGGACAAGCCGCTGCTGAAGGTCTTCGAGCAGGCGACGGGGATCTCGGTCGACTATCGCGAAGACGTGAACGACAACAACGAGTACTTCGCCAAGATCCGCCCGAACCTCAGCAAGGACCAGAGCATCGACACCGACGGCTTCGTGCTCACCGACTGGATGGCGAACCGGATCATCAACACGGTGGAGTGGGCGCAGCCGCTCGACGAGGCGAAGTTCCCGAACAAGGTGAACATGAGTCCGGCGCTCGCGAACCCCGCCTTCGACCCGGGTCGGAGGTACAGCGCACCGTGGGCGAGCGGCGCGACCGGGATCGCCTACAACATCTCCACGACCGGCAAGGAGATCCGCTCGATCGACGACTACCTCTCGGCGCCCGGCACGAAGACGGCACTCAGCGAGATGCGCGACACCATGGGGCTGTTCATGCTCTCCGCCGGCGCCGACCCGACCACGCCGTCGTACGCAGCCGCCGGCCCGGCGTTCGACAAGCTGGCCAAGGCGGTCGACGACGGCGAGATCACCCAGTTCACCGGGAACGAGTACGTCGGCGACCTCGGCAACGGCGACATCGCCGCTGCGATCGCCTGGTCGGGCGACGTGGCGCAGATCACGGTCGACAATCCCGACGTCCGCTTCGTGATCCCCGACGAAGGCGGCATGCTCTGGTCCGACAACTTCATGATCCCGTACACATCGGAGAAGCCGGCCGAGGCGACCGAGTTCATCAACTTCTTCTACGACCCGGCGAACGCGGCCGAGCTGATGGCCTTCATCCAGTACATCTCGCCGGTCGTCGGGGTCGCCGACCAGCTCCGAACCATCGGCGGCGAGGCCGCGGAGCTCGCCGACAACCCGTTGGTCGTCCCGACCGAGGAGTTCCTCGCCGGTCTCACGATCTTCGGTTCGCTCGACGACGAGCAGGAGGTGCGGTTCGACACCCGCTTCGCCGAGATCAGCGGATCGGGCTGATCGGCGCAGCGAATGGATGACCGCGCATGACCGACCGAGACGACGAAGGACGGAAGACCGCGCGCGTCGCGCCGTGGGCGCTTCTGGGCCCCGGCATGATCTTTCTGTTCTTCTTCTTCTTCCTCCCGCTCTACACGCTCTTGCGAATGTCGTTGTCGAGTTCGGAGTCGCGCTTCTCGGATCCGAGCTTCACCTGGGAGTGGGCCAACTACACCGAAGCGTTCTCCCAGTTCGGTGAGCAGTTCTTCCGCTCGTTCCTCTACGCCGGCGCCGCGACGCTCGCGGCGCTGGTGATCGCCTACCCGTTGGCGTACGTGATCGCCTTCCGGGGCGGCCGCTGGAAGAACCTCATGCTCGGCCTGGTGGTCGTGCCGTTCTTCACCAACTTCCTCATCCGCACGTTGGCGTGGAAGACGATCCTCGGCAACGAGGGTGTGGTCGTGTCGGTGTTGCGGACCTTGGGGTTCCTGGCCGAGAACGAGGGACTGCTGCGGAGGCCGATCGCGGTGATCGGCGGTCTCACCTACAACTTCCTGCCGTTCATGGTGCTGCCCATCTACGTGGCACTCGAGAAGATCGATCCCCGCCTCATCGACGCGTCACGCGACCTCTACACGAACACGTGGGGCGCATTCCGCCGCGTCGTCTTCCCCCTCTCGCTGCCGGGCGTGTTCGCCGGCAGCCTGCTCGTGTTCATCCCGGCGGCGGGCGACTTCGTCAACTCCTATTACCTCGGGAGCACCCAGACGACGATGATCGGCAACGTCGTGCAGAACCAGTTCCTCGTGCAGGTCGACTATCCCGTCGCAGCCGCGCTGTCGTTCGTCTTCATGGCCATCGTGCTGGCGATCGTGACCATCTACGCCCGTTCGCTCGGCACCGAGGACCTGATATGAGCGAGACCAGCGGAACCGTCACTTCGCCGGGTGGGCGAGTGGGCCGCGGGCTGATCAACACCGCCGCGGTGCTCGCCCTGCTCTATCTGTTCGCCCCGATCTTCGTGATCGTGCTCTTCAGCTTCAACGAGCCGAAGGGGCGGTTCAACGCGGTGTGGCAGCAGTTCACGTTCGACAACTGGTTGCACCCGTTCGCAGACCAGGGTCTCGTCGACGCGCTGTTCCTCAGCCTCCAGATCGCGTTCCTCGCGATGGTCATCGCCACGATCCTGGGAACGTTCGTCGCGATCGCGCTCGCCCGCTACCGATTCCGCGGCGGCAACGCGATCAACTACCTGCTCGTGCTGCCGCTGACCGCGCCGGAGATCGTGCTCGGCGCGTCGTTGCTCACCTTGTTCATCGAGCCGAACCTGATCCTCTTCAACATCCAGTTCAAGCTCGGCTTCACCACCATCCTCATCGCGAACATCATGTTCTGCGTGAGCTATGTGGCGCTCACGGTGAAGGCGCGGGTCCGGGGCTTCGACTGGACCCTCGAAGACGCCGCCATGGACCTCGGCGCACCGCCGGTCCGTACGTTCCTCAAGGTGACGCTGCCGCTCATCGTGCCGGGGATCCTCGCCGCCGGTCTCCTGTCGTTCGCACTCTCGATCGACGACTTCATCATCACCTACTTCGTGGCCGGCCCGAGCGAGCAGACGTTCCCGATCCGGATCTTCGGGCAGTCGCGCACCGCCACACCGCCGCAGATCAACGTGCTCGCGACGATGATCCTCGTCGCCAGCATCACCGTGCTCGCGGTGTCGACCCTGCTCGGTCAGCGGCGCCAGCGGAAGATGGCGGGCGGCTGACGTGCCCATCACGCATCGCATCGACGGCAAGGACCTCGCGAGCGGGGGCCGCACGAGTCCTGTCTTCGACCCGTCGACGGGCACAGTGCGGGAGGAGGTCGCACTCGCCGACGCCGGTGTCGTCGACGCGGCGGTCGAGGCCGCGCAACGAGCCTTCGAGGAGTGGCGCGAGGTGCCCCTCGCCCGACGGGCGCGGATCCTGTTCGCGTTCCGTGAGCTCCTCGAGCAGCGCAAAGAGGACCTCGCCCGGGTGATCAGCGCGGAACACGGCAAGGTGGTCTCCGACGCGCTCGGTGAGGTCGCGCGCGGCCAAGAGGTGGTGGAGTTCGCGGGCGGGATCCCGCACCTCCTGAAGGGCGCGTTCTCGGAGTCGGTCTCGACGGGCACCGACGTCGCGTCGATCCGTCAGCCGCTCGGCGTGGTCGCCGGGATCACGCCGTTCAACTTCCCGGCCATGGTCCCGATGTGGATGTTCCCGATCGCGATCGCGTGCGGCAACACCTTCATCCTCAAGCCGAGCGAGCGCGATCCGTCGGCTTCGCTGTTGATCGCCGATCTGTGGGCCGAAGCAGGGCTCCCGCCCGGAGTGTTCAACGTGGTCCACGGCGACGCCGAAGCGGTGAACGCGATCCTCACGCACCCAGGCATCCGCGCCGTCAGCTTCGTGGGGTCGACCCCGATCGCCCGCCACGTCTACGAGACCGCAGCCGCACACGGGAAGCGGGTCCAGGCCCTCGGTGGGGCCAAGAACCACATGGTCGTGCTCCCCGACGCAGATCTCGAGCAGGCCGCCGACGCCGCGGTGAGTGCCGGTTTCGGTTCGGCCGGTGAACGGTGTATGGCCATCTCGGTGGTGGTGGCCGTCGGCCCGGTCGCCGACGATCTCGTCGCCGCCATCGCGACGCGTACCCGCGACATCCGGGTCGGCCCGAGCCTCGACGAACAGTCGGAGATGGGTCCACTCGTCACCGGCGTCCATCGCGACCGCGTCCGCGACGCGGTCGACTCAGGAGTCGCGGCCGGCGCGGCGCTCGTCGTCGACGGTCGTGGCCTACGAGTCGCCGATCACGACGACGGCTTCTACCTCGGTCCGTGCCTCTTCGACTCGGTCACACCCGATATGGCGATCTACCGGGACGAGATCTTCGGGCCGGTCCTCGCGGTCGTCCGGGTCGACTCCTACGCCGAGGCCATCCGGTTGCTCGCCGAGAACCCCTACGCGAACGGTGCCGCCATCTTCACGAGAGACGGTGGCGCAGCCCGACGGTTCGTGCACGAGGCCGATGCGGGGATGATCGGCGTGAACGTTCCGATCCCGGTCCCGATGGCGTACTACTCGTTCGGTGGCTGGAAGCAGAGCCTGTTCGGCGACACCCACGTGCACGGCACCGAGGGCGTGCACTTCTACACGCGCGGCAAGGTCGTCACCACCCGATGGAACGACCCCGCCACCGGCCGCCCCGACCTCGGCTTCCCCACGACCTGACGGGGTTTCACACGGCTGGAGCGACCGCAGTCATGAAGTGCTCGAGCGTCGCGGGCGTGCCGAAGTCGGTGAACGGGAGCACGAAGCCCTCGGCGCCCGTCGCGACGTCGGCCGCCAACACGTCGGCGACCTCCGATGCGGAACCGGCGACGAGGCCGCCCCACGCGCCGAACCGGCGTTGCGACATCGCGACCACCTCGTCTCGACCCCCGCTGTCGACTGCGAGGCCGACGGGTCGCTGCACCGAGACCCGGGCGTTGCCGGCGAGCGGCCGGAGCTCTGTCAATCGGTCGACGCCGTAGGAGGGGCAGTTCCACCAGTCGGCGAAGTCGCGCACGAGCGGCATCGTCAGCTTCGGCCCCGCGCCGCCGATGTGGATCGGAACGTGGGCCTGGGCGGGGACCGGTCGACCGATGGCGCCCTCGAGTCGGAAGTGTTCGCCTTCGTAGTCGAATCGCGCTCCGGCCAGCATGAGCGCACAGACCTCGAGCGACTCCCGCAACCGGGCCGCCCGTACCCGCGCCGACCGTTCTCCGATGCCGAACGTCCGGAGCTCGTCGGGCACCGATCCCCAGCCGATGCCGAGCTCGACCCGACCGTTGCTGATCACATCGACGGTCGCGACCATCTTCGCGAGCAACGCGGGATGCCGGAACGGGTCGCACGTCACGAGGTGGCCGATGCGGATCGTCGACGTCCGGGCCGCGAGTGCCGCGGCCAGGGTCCAACCCTCGAAGGAATCCTGGTCCGGGGCGGCGGGCGGCGCGAGGTGGTCCATGAGCCACACGGAGTCGAAGCCGGCCGCCTCGGCGACGAGCGTCCGTTCGAGGATTGTGTCGAAGCTCATCCGCATCTGGGGCAGGAAGAGCCCGAACCACGGCCGGCCGGGTTCGCTCACGGCGCGGTCACCGGTGGGCCCGGTACCAACGGATGAGTCGATTGGTCGACGGGTCGTGGTCGAGTTCGGTGTCGGCCTGGAGCTCGGGGACGATCTTCTTCGCGAGCACCTTGCCGAGCTCCACGCCCCACTGGTCGAACGAGTTGATGTTCCAGATCGTGCCCTGGGTGAACACCTTGTGCTCGTAGAGGGCCACGAGCGAGCCGAGCATCCGGGGCGTCAGCTCCTCGGCGAGGATCGTGTTGGTCGGCCGGTTGCCCTCGAACGTCCGGTGTGCGACCTGGAAGTCGGGAACGCCGTCGGCGATCACGTCGTCCCGGGTCTTGCCGAACGCGAGCGCCTCGGTCTGTGCGAACACGTTCGCGATGAGGAGGTCGTGGTGCTCACCGAGCGGGTTGAGGGCCTTTGCGAATCCGATGAAGTCGCACGGGACGAGCTTCGTGCCCTGGTGGATCAGTTGGTAGAACGCGTGCTGGCCGTTCGTGCCGGGTTGGCCCCAGATGATCGGACCGGTCTGATAGTCGACGCGCTCGCCGTCGAGGGTCACGTGCTTCCCGTTGCTCTCCATGTCGAGTTGCTGAAGGTACGCGCTGAAGCGTCCGAGGTACGCGTCGTACGGCAGGATCGCGACTGTCTCGGCGCCGAAGAAGTCGTCGTACCAGAGCCCGATGAGGCCGAGCAGCACCGGGAGGTTCCGCTCGAAGGGTGCGGTGCGGAAGTGCTCGTCCATCGCGTGGAAGCCCGCGAGCATCTCCTCGAACCGGTCGGTGCCGATCGAGATCATGAGTGTGAGGCCGATCGCGGAGTCGAAGGAGTATCGCCCGCCGATCCAGTCCCAGAAGCCGAACATGTTGTCGGTGTCGATCCCGAAGCTCTCGACCTCGGTCGCGTTCGTCGACACCGCGACGAAGTGCTTCGCGACGGCCGCGGTGTCGCCGCCGAGCCCGTCGAGGATCCACTTCCGGGCGCT
>JBBRHS010000094.1:0-9231 GCA_038222385.1 Acidimicrobiia bacterium | reverse complement strand
GGTTCGACATCGCGCTGAACTCCGGGCGGGCGGCCGGGCGGCCCAGGTCGGCGGTCGACACGATCTTGAGGAGTGACGGATCGAGCCCGCGCAGCTCCAACACGTCGGCAGCCATCTGGTATCGCGTGCAGACACCCTCGTTGACCGCGTGGAACAGTCCCGACACCCGTTGCAGAGCCAGGTGCACGAGCACCGCCGCGACGTCGGGTGCGTACGAGGGCGAGCCGGTCTGGTCGTCGACGAAGCCGTAGTCGGCACCCGCAGCCGCATCGAGGGCGAGCTGGACGAAGTCCTTGCCGCGGTTGCCGAAGACCCACGCGGTGCGGGCGATCGCCCACGACGACGCGTGCAGCGCCACTTCGATCTCGCCACCGAGCTTCGACCGTCCGTAGTGGGAGATCGGGTTGGTGTCGTCCCACTCGTGGTACGGACGGCCGGCGGTGCCGTCGAAGACGTAGTCGGTGGAGACGTGCACGATGTGGGTACCGATCCTCGAGCCGGCGAGGGCGAGGAACCGGGGGCCGAGGGCGTTCACCGAGAACGCCCGATCGGGATCGCTCTCGCAGCCGTCGACGTTGGTCAATGCTCCGGGGTTCACGATGGCGTGGGGCGCGAACGTCGCGACGATCTGTTCGACCTGCTCGCGGTCCGCCAGATCGAGGTCGGCGTGGGTGACGCCGAGGACCTCGGGCTGCGTCGGGTGGCGGGTCAGCGCGGCCACGACCTCTGAACCCACCTGACCTCCGGCCCCGGTGACCAGCACCTTCATGAGCGGTCTCCGGTCGAGCTGGGGTCGAGGCAGTGGCTGATCATCCGGCCCAGGTTATCGGCACGGATTCTCGGCCTCGTGAGCGGACCCTTGCTACTGGGCCACGCACCCCGACTCGGCGAGGCCTCGGGCCAGGCCGGCGATGAACTCCTGGTACTGGCGGAGCTGCTTCGGCGTGACGTCGACACCCGGTGGAGCCGGAATGGCCGCAGGGACGGTCGTCGACGTCGACGACGTTACGGCCGCCGCGACTCCCGGTGGCGCCGAGACCGACGAGAAGTCGGACCCGAGGACCACGACGACGTCGGCGTCGGCGATACCGGCATCCTCGCTCACGACCCCGACGCCGCCGAGGTAGCTCTGCACCAGTCGGCCGGCCTTCTCGACCCCGGGCCGGTACCGGACCTGCGTCACCGCTTCGCGCGGGGCGTTCCCGAGGCCTGCACCCGCGAATCCGAACTGGCGTTGGAAGGAGTCGAGGGTCGACGAGGCGAGTCCGTCGACCCCCGAACCGTTCAGCACCCGCACCCGCACCTGGGCCGGGACGATCCCGGTCGGTGCGACGGGCGGAGGTTCGAAGGTCCGGAGGCGGGCGAGCACCGTCTCCGCATCGGGGTTGTCGGGCAGCAGGATCGACTGGCCGTCGTCGGACGTGCTCCCGTAGGTCGGGAGCGTGAGCATCTCGACGGAGTTCGGGTCGGCGGGATCGACCGTGCGGAACGTGTTCACCAACTTGAAGACGTCGCGGCGCGAGAGGGCGGAGTCGACCACGAGCTTCGGGATCACGTTGTCGGCGATCTCACCAGCCTTGAGCGGGTTCCCGAGCGCCGCACGGTACGCGAGCGATCCGATCCGGCGGATGAAGTTCTGTTGGCGCGCGATCCGACCCAGATCGGGGATCGCGTCGGCGTAGTTCCAATCGCCGGTCTCGGGGTCGTAGTACTCCAGGTACCGGCTGCGCACGTACTGGAGGGCCTGGCGACCGTCGAGCTGATAGCAGCCCGCGGCGGGAGCGGAGAACCCGGTCAGCTCGTCGCGCGCTTCGGCCGGGAGGTACACCGGCACCTTCCCGACTGCGTCGACGATGCCCTCGAACGTCGCGAAGTCGACCTCGAGGTAGTGGTTGATCGGGATCCCGAAGTTCGCCTGCAGCGTGTCGATCACCTTCTGCGGGCCCTCGTTGAACGCCGCGTTGATCTTCGACTCGCCGATGCCGGGGATGTCGACCCACAGGTCGCGCGGGAACGAGACCACCACGCTCGTGCGCGAGCCCGGCTCGACATGTACGACCATGATCGTGTCGGAGCGCTGACCGGTCTGTTCGTCCTTGCTGCCGAACGCCTCTTCCTGCTCAGGCGTGTTCGCGAACGCGCGGGTGTCGGAACCGATGAGGAGGAAGTTCCCGGCGACGCCGGGATCGGCGGGCGCGAGCGTCACCTCGACGCGCGAGATCTGCTCGAACTTCCGATCGATGGCGATGTTGGCGCCCACGACACCGCCGACAGTGAACACGACCGCGACCCCCAGAGCGATGACGTACCGATGAGCGAACGCGCGGAGGTTCGAACGAACGGAGCGGGCTGACCGTGGCGCGCGCGCCATCACGGCTGACAGGCCGCGGCCGGATCCGCCGGGACAGTCGTCGTGGTCGTCTTCGACGACTTGCTCTTCGTGGTGGTGGTCGTCGTCGGTGTCACCCCGACCGCCGAGAAGTCGGACCCGAGCACGACCGTGACGTTCGTGCCCTCGATCGTCGAGTCGGGAACGAGCGTTCCCTGTCCCCCGAGCTTCTCCTGCACCAACGTCGCGGCTGTGAGTCCGTCGCTCCCGTACCGCACCTGCGTCCCGGCGAGCGACTCCGACCAGTTGCCGGCCTCGCCGGCGACGAAGCCGAACTGTCGCTGCAGCGCGTCGAGCGTGGCCGAGGCCAGACCATTGATCCCTGATGCGTTCAACACCCGGACGCGAACCTGCTTCGGCTCGACGTCGGGTTCCGACGACGGGTCGGGCGTGCCGAGCTGGTTGAGCCGGGCGACGAGTTCGTCGGCCGCGGGCTGGTCGGGCAGGAGCCGTGCGTTGTCGCCGTAGGGCTTGTTCGGGAAGGTGACCATCTCGACCTGGGTCGGATCACTCGGGTCGATCGACCGGAACAGGTTCACGAGCCCGAAGATCTGGCTCCGCCCGAAGGAGTTGTCCATCGTGAGGTTCGGGACGACCGCATCGGCGACGTTCTTCGCGGTCAAGGGGTTCTTGACCGCCTTGCGGAACGCGACCGTGCCGAGACGCCGGACGAAGTCCTGCTGCCGCTCGATCCGGTCGAGATCGGCCCGGGGTGACGCGTCGACCCACTCACCGTCGACGAGCTTCTCCATCGACCGACTTCGGACGTACGCGAGCGAGTCCTCGCCGTCGAGCGCGACGCACCCCGGCTCCTCGACGAGCAGGCCGGTCACCTCGTCGCGCACGGGGGTCGGGAAATAGAGGTTCACCGATCCGATCGCGTCCACGACACCCCGGAACGAATCGAAGTCGACCTCGACGAAATGGTGGATGTCGAGACCGAAGTTCTCCTGGAGGGTGTCGATCACCTTCTGCGCGCCCGCTTCGACGCTGTTCGCCTCGGCGAACGCCGCGTTGATCCGCGTCCGTCCCACCCCCGGGACATCGACCACCATGTCGCGCGGGATCGACACCACGAGCGCCTTCTCGGTTTCGGGATCGACATGGACGATCATCGTCGTGTCGGAGCGTTGGCCCGCCTCGACCTCCTTGTCGCCGAACTGCTCCTCGTCGATCGCGTTGTCGATGAACGCCCGGGAGTCGGAGCCGATCAGGAGGTAGTTCCCGGCCTCGGCCTCTCCCTCGAGCGCAGCGGTTCGCAACTGCACCCGGTCGATCCCCGCGAGACTCGAATCGATCACCACGTTCGCGCCGACGACCCCACCGATGGTGAGGACGCAGACGACACCGAGCGCGATCACGTAACGCTGGGTCCAGGCGCGAAGAGTCGGGTTGGGAGGTTTCACGGAGCCACGATCGTACCGGCGGTAGGTCCGCAGAACGGGTCACGGTGCCCGTGCGACGTACCCTCGGACCCATGGGATCGGGGCCCCGAGCCGAACGGGAACGGGTGACGACCGCCACGCGGGGCACCACGGCCGCCGCCGTGCTCGCGGCATTGGACGGTTCCGACGCGGTAGCCGTGCGCGACCGGGACACGACACTGATCGGCGTCGACCCGGTCGAGACCGTGGTCGGGTCGGGCGACGGAGCACTGGCGATGCTCGCACGACTGCGGCCCGGGTGGTGGGCCGGCTTCCTCTCCTACGACCTCGGCCGGACCATCGAACGGGTGGTTCCCCGGACCGCACCCACCAGCCTCCCCGACCTCGTACTCGCGCGCTTCGACGCACGACTCGCGCTCGATCCGTCCGGAGGCATGCGCCTCGAGGGCGACCCCCACAGCGCGGCCGCGGCGCGCCTTGGCGCCGCGTACACGGCCGCGCCCGAGTCACGACCGCCCCTGCACCCGGACCTCGGATCCTGGCGGTCGAGCCTGACGCGCCCCGAGTTCGCCGAGCGCGTCCGCGCCATCGGCGACCTCCTCGCCGCCGGCGAGTGCTACCAGGTCAACCTGACCCGACAACTCGTCTGCGACACGCCCGCCGACCCGATCGCGTTGTTCGCCACCCTCGCGACCCAGAATCCCGCGCCCTACGGCGCACTCGTCCGCCTCGCCGGGACCTCGGTCGTGTCGGCGTCACCCGAGTGCTTCCTCCGTTGGGACGGCCCCGTCGTGGAGACACGCCCGATCAAGGGGACCGCGACGAACGCGTCCGTCCTCGCCGCGAGCGACAAGGACCACGCCGAGAACGTCATGATCGTCGACCTGGCACGCAACGATCTCGGCCGCGTCTCGGTACCCGGCTCGGTCGTGGTCCCCGACCTGTTCCGCGTCGAGGAGCACCCCGGTCTGTTCCACCTCGTGAGCACGGTGCGAGGGCGGCTGCGCACCGGCATCGGGCCGGGCGAGCTGCTACGGGCCACGTTTCCTCCCGCTTCGGTGACCGGCGCGCCGAAACCTCGCGTCCTGCAGGCGATCGAAGACCTCGAGCCGGTGCGGCGTGGGGTCTACTGCGGAACACTCGGATGGATCGACACCGAGCGCGATGCGGGCGACCTCGCCGTCGCGATCCGCACGTTCACGATCACGGGTGACGGCGCGGGCGCCGGTGACGGTCGGACGACCCTCGGCGTCGGCGCCGGAATCGTCGCCGACTCCGACCCGTACGAGGAGTGGGCGGAGACCGAGCTCAAGGCCGCCCGGCTGCTCCGCGCGGCGGGAGCCCACCCATGAAGCTCGGGCCGCCGGAACTGTCCTCGGCGCGCAGCGGTGCGTTCGAAACGTTGCGCGTGTACCGCGGGACGCCGTTCGCCTGGCGTCGGCATCTCGAGCGGCTCACCGGCGCGGCCGCCGACCTCGGGATCACGGCACCCGATCCGGCCCGGGTGCGCCGTGCGGTCGACGAGGTCCTCCGGGCCGACGGCCTCGTCGACGCGCGGGTCCGGATCACCGTGCTCGCCCCCCACGACGGATCTGACGACGGATCCGACGACGAGCCCGCCGACGTGATCATCGGCGCGGGTGCGATCCCGCCCCGGCCGGTCGTGGCGCGGGTCGTGATCGCCCACTGGCCCCGCAACGACCGGGCCGCGATGGCGGGGGTGAAGTCGACGTCGTACGCCGAGAACGTCCTGGCGTTCGCCGATGCCCGAGGGCGTGGCGCCGACGAGTGCGTCTTCGCCAACACGCGTGGCGAGTTGTGCGAGGCCACCGGCTCGAACGTGTTCGTCGTGGATCGGGGCGTGATCCGGACGCCACCCGAGAGCTCCGGGTGCCTCCTGGGCGTGACCCGTTCACTGGTCATCGAGCTGGCCCGGGCCGACGGGATCCCGGTCGAGGAGACCACGATGCCGATCGGCGCACTCGGAACCACCGACGAGGCCTTCCTCACCTCCACGACCCGCGAGGTCCAGGCGATCGGTGAGGTCGACGGAAGCTCGCGGCGATCGGCCCCCGGCCCGATGACGCAACGCCTCGCGGCCCTGTACACCGACCTGGTCGACCGCGACCCGGATCCGTGAGGGAGGAGCGGAGCAGGCGGACACTGCCCATGGGACTCCGGCGGGTGAGCGATCGAGCCTGCGCAGCGGATTCGACCCGAAAAGATGCTCAGGTCCAGCGGGAAGTCGGCCGTTATCCGCGACATGCGTAGAGCAACGGTCCTCATCACCCTCCTGTTCACCGTCGCCCTGGTGCTCCCGGCTGCCGCCGGTGCTGCCGGCGTGAACGTGTACAAGAAGGGTCTCGTCACCGTCGGCGACCTCCCGGACGGCTGGACCGCGGAGACCGCCGACACCACCACGGCCGACAACGACGCCGCGAAGGAAATCGCTGCGTGTATCGGCAAGCCGGTCGTGGCGAAGAAGAAGGTCGTCACCGGCGACGACATCAGCGACCCGACCGGGACCTTCACGGTCGCGAGCTCGATCGCCGTGTATCCGTCGGCCGCGGTCGCGAAGCAGCAGTTCAAGGTGTACCAGAGCTCGAAGTACGCCCGGTGCGCGAAGAAGTACTTCGAGACGACACCGTTCGGCGAAGACGGTCCGCTCCCGACCGCGGTCATCACCGACGAGGTCGAGCTCGACACCTATGGCGATCGTTCGGCTGCCTATGCCGCGCAGGCCGTGATCCCGAACCCCGACGGCACCGAACTGCAGGTCACGAGCATCCAGGCCGCGGTGCTCCGGGGCAAGGCCGTCGCCCGCTACCAGTTCACGAGCGTCGGCGACGAGGTCTTCGACCAGGAGACCGGCGAGAAGCTCCTCGCACAGCTCGACAAGCGCCTCGACAAGGCGAAGCTCTAGCGGGCAGTCGGCCGGCCGACGGGAGCAGCATGCGGATCAAGCCTGCACTCGCGATGGTCGCGATGGTGACGGTCGGCGCACTCGTGGTCGGCGTCGCGGGCGCGTCGACGCGATCCGACCGGGCCACCGCGCGCGCACTAGTGATCCGGGCCTCCGATCTCTCCGGCGACTGGACGTCGGGTCCGCCCGATGCAGCCGACGACGATGCGAGCGACACCGCCACTGCGAGGTGTCTCGGGGTGAATCGGAACCCCAATGAGCGGCGGGACGCGCACGTCGAGGGGCCGGGCCTCACCCGCTCCGACGGTGTCGACGTGCAGTCGAGCGGCAACGTCTTCGAGAGTCGAGCGGCACTGAGGGCGAGCCTCGCGTTGTTCGACCGACCCCGGCTCGCCACCTGCTTCGAGCGTCTGCTCCGAGCGAGTCTGCGGGAGGACCTCCCGAACGCCACCATCGACGACTTCACCCTCGCCCGGCTGCCGGTGACGATCCCCGGCGTGCAGGCACGTGGCTTCCGGATCACCGTGGTGGTCACCGACCCCGACGCCGGTGAGTCGGCGACCATCGTCTCCGACGAGATCCTCGCTTGGACCGACCGGCTCGGTTCGTCGGCGACGGTCACCACCCAGAACGCGGCGCCGCCTGAAGACCTCGAGTCGGAGATCGCGACCGTCCTCGGCCAACGCCTCCGCGCCGCCTGAGCACACGGGGCGCCGGATCACCCGGGGCGCCTGATCACACGGGACGCAGGTGGACGACGTCGCCCGCCGAGATCGTGACCCGGGAGCCGTCGGGTGCCTCGACCACGAGACCGCCGAGGTCGTCGACGTCGCGGGCCACACCCTCGATCGGTCCGACGGTGCGCTCGACGCGCACCCGAGCGCCGATCGTCTCGAGTCGGGCGCGGTAGTCGTCGAGGAGGACGTCGTCGGACGAGTCGAGCCGCGTCGCGAGGTGCCGAAGGAAGGCATCGAGCAACCGTTCCCGGTCGACGGTTCGACCCACCACGACCTCGCACGCTGTTGCGGTCGCCGTGAGGTCGGGTGGCACCGCATCGGCGCCGACGTTGATCCCGATGCCGACGACGACCGCCCGCACCGTTCCCGAGGAACCGACGTCGGCCTCGGCGAGGACGCCCGCGAGCTTGCGGCCGTCGGCGAGCAGGTCGTTCGGCCACTTGAGACCAGGTGTGAACCCCGCGACGTCGGCGACGGCATCGGCCATCGCCAGCGCCACTCCGGCGGTGCAGAGGTGCAGCCCGTCGACGGTCCTCCGGGGCCGCAGCAGGACCGAGAGCAGGAGCGAGGAGCCGGGTACCGCCTCCCAGGTCCGACCGAGGCGGCCGCGTCCCGCGACCTGGTGATCGGCCACGACCACGAGGCCCGCCTCCTCACCGGCATGGGCCGCATCGAGCACGAAGCGGTTCGTCGAATCGACCTCGGCCAGCCGGACCACGCGCAACGTCGGGCCCCGGTCACCTGCGCTCCGTCCTCCCCGACCGCTCCCGCTCCGCTCCGGTTCCGACATCGCCCGTAGGATACGACGACCGTCGCAGACAACCCGGGGGACCCGTGCCGTCGAAGATCCTGATCGCCAACCGAGGTGAGATCGCCGTGCGGGTCATGCGCACCTGCCGCGAGCTCGGCATCCCCACCGTGGCGGTGTATTCCGAACTCGACCGCGACGCGCTCCACACCCGCTTCGCCGACGAGGCCTACGCCCTCGGCGGCAAGACCGCGGCCGAGAGCTACCTCAACACCGACGCCATCCTCGACGTGATCGAGCGCTCCGGGGCGGATGCCGTGCACCCCGGCTACGGGTTCTTCTCCGAGAACGCCGACTTCGCCCGCATGATCTCCGAGCGTGGCGTCACCTGGATCGGTCCTCCGCCCGAGGCCATCGAGATCATGGGCGACAAGATCTCGTCGCGCATCGCGGCGGCGTCGTCGAACGTCGCGTCGGTCCCCGGCACGCTCGAGCCGCTCACCTCGGCCGACGACGTGATCGCGTTCGGCGAGGAATTCGGATGGCCGGTCGCGATCAAGGCGGCGTTCGGCGGTGGCGGCAAGGGGCTCAAGGTGGTCGCGGGTCCCGACCAGGCCGCGTCGGCACTCGAGTCGGCCGTGCGCGAGGCCGTCGCGTACTTCGGGCGGGCCGAGGCGTACCTCGAGCGCTACCTCACCGCGCCGCGGCACATCGAGATCCAGGTCTTTTGCGACACCCACGGCAACGCCGTGTGGCTCGGCGACCGCGACTGCTCCACCCAGCGGCGCCACCAGAAGCTCATCGAGGAGAGCCCGGCCGCGCTGATCGACGACGCCACCCGCACCGCGATGGGGGAAGCCGCGGTGAAGGTCGCGTTGGGGTGCGGCTACGTGAACGCCGGCACCGTCGAGATGCTCTACCAGGACGGCGAGTTCTTCTTCCTGGAGATGAACACACGGCTCCAGGTCGAGCACTGCGTCACCGAGATGGTCACCCAACTCGACCTCGTCGCCGAGCAGATCCGCGTCGCCGACGGCGAACCGCTCTCG
>JBBRHS010000093.1:0-9276 GCA_038222385.1 Acidimicrobiia bacterium | reverse complement strand
ACGGAGCGCGCCGGAATCCTGCCGATTCTCGACGAGTGAGGGCCCCACGGGGCCCGCCGCTGATCAGAACCGCCGCTGATCAGACCCTGAGGTTGTCGGCGGTGCCGGCGTGCTTCGCTGCGAGCACGTCGCGCATCGTCTGCACGAGCGCTCCTGGGTCCCACGGCTTCACGACATAGGCATCGGCACCGAGATCACGGGCGCGCGCCTTGTCGACGTCGGCCGACTTCGCCGAGCACACGATGACCTTGGGCTTCTTGGCCCGGCCTGCGAGCTCGGCGAGGACGAACCAGCCGTCGAGCACCGGCATCATGATGTCGAGGAGGACGAGGTCGGGGTGTTCCGCGTCGATGCGACGCAACGCGGTCTCCCCGTCGGCCGCCAACGCGGGATCGAATCCCGACGCTTCGAGGATCACCCGCAGCGTCAACAGGACGTCGGGCTCGTCGTCGACGATCAGGACCTTCGGCTTACCGGACATGAGCAACCTCCTGTTCGTCGGCCGCGCGCGTCCGCAACGAGACGCGGAATGCGGCTCCACCACCTGGCGCGTCCTCGACCCACACCGACCCGCCGCACGCTTCGGCGAGTCCGCGGACGATCGGCAGACCGAGACCGACACCTGGCTTCTCGCCGTTGGTGTCGGACCGGTAGAACCGGTCGAAGATCTTCTCGCGCTCGGCGGGCGGGACGCCGGGACCGGAATCCATGACCGAGAGCACGATCTGGTCACCGTGTTGATCGAGCACGATCCGCACTGGCGTCGCTCCGTACTTGTGGGCGTTCTCGACGAGGTTGCCGATGATGCGGCGCAACGACTCGGGATCGGCCCGAACCTCGCACGTCTCCGGCACGGTGAGCTCGACGGGCCGGCCGGCCACCTGGGAGTCGAGCGCCGACATGCGGATGAGTGCGGCGATGTCGACCCGGCGGAGCAGTGGCATCGAATCGCTGCGCTCGAGCTTGGCTGCGGTGAGCATCTCCTCGACCATGTGCGCCAGGCGGAGGGCCTGACGTTCCATCACGTCGAGCAACTCGGCGCGCTGCTGGTGCTCGGTCGCGATTCGCGACGCGGCGATCGCGCCCCGGATCGAGGTGATCGGCGTGCGGAGCTCGTGGCTCACCGACGCGACGAACTGCGACGTCTGCCGCCCCGCCTCGAGCAGCTCCGACACGTGGGCGCGTTCGGCTTCGTACAGGCCGGCCTTCGCGATCGCCGCCGCTACCGGCTCGGCGAAGAGACACAGCAGCTGCATGTCGTACTCGTCGAAGATCCGGTTGCCCGACGCGCTCACGTTCAGGACTCCGAGGAGGTGGCCGCGGTGTTGCAGCGGCACACACATCGCGCTGTCGGGCGCCTCGGAGCGCTTCTTGCGGCCGGGGAACCTCTCGCTGTCGACCGGGCCGTTGAGGATGATCGGCTCGCGAGTGCGCGCGACCTTGCCCGCAATCGACGATCCCATCATCACGCGCGCGTTGCGCGGCGTGTCGCTCCCACGAACCGCGACCACACGCAGCGCGTCTTCACCTTCGAGCAACATGATCGAGCCGGCCGACGCGCGCAGCATGTCGAGCGTGCTCGCGAGGATCACGTCGAGCACTTCGTCGAGGTCGAGGACCGAGTTCAGGGCCCGGCCCGCGGCCATGAGCGCGGAGTGCTGCTGCAACCGCTTCGACAGCGCGGAGTTGAGGACCCGTTCGTCGACGATGAGACGACTCAGGCGGTGAAGGTGGACCTCTTTCTCGATCGCGTAGATGCAGAACCCGAGCGCGAGCGCCACGAGGGCGATCTGGAGCACCCCGGGCCGGAGCCACTGGTTGCCTTCGAGACCACCGTTGAGCGACGAGACGGCAAAGGCCCCGCTGAGCGCGAGGACGAGGACGCCGGCGATGACCCAGATCTGGAGGCGTCGCTTCTCGACTGCCTCGATGGAAAGTGCCGTGCCCTCGGAGAGGCCGGATACCCGGGCCTCGTACCTGATCCGCTCCCGGATCTCTGTCGGGATGACGTCCATACCCGTCCCGCTCGCCCGTCGCGTGCGACCGATCGTGCTCGGCCGCCTCGTGGGAGGTATCGGGCGGAGCGGGCTCAGCCTTGAGAACTACGCGACGCAGCCGGAGTCGGCTATCAGGAGGAGACGCAGGCGGAGTCGCCGGGCATCCGCCGCGGGTGCGGAGGCGGGTGGGCGATGGAGCCGACGCAGCCGGAGTCGACCATCAGGACGCTCTCCGGGAGCGGTTGACTCGCTTGTGCTCGAGGAAGTCGACCAGGACGTAGTCGCCGAGGGTGTCGGGGGTGGTGAAGAAGGCCCGGCCCCGGTTCACCCGCATCATCCGTTCGACGAAATCGCGCAGGTAGTAGCTCTCGTCGAGCATGAAGGTGTTGATGCGGATGCCGTCCTTGGTGCACCGGGCGACCTCGCGGAGGGTCTCCTCGATCGTGACCGGTGACGGCGGGTAGTTGAAGACCGCCTCGCCGCCCTGGATGTGGGCGGTGGGCTCGCCGTCGGTGACCATGATGATCTGCTTCGTGCCGGTCTGACGGGCGAGGAGGCGCCGGGCGAGCAGCATCGCGTGCTGCATGTTGGTGCCCCACTCGAAGTCCCAGCTCATCTCGGGAAGGAGCTCCGGCTTCACCTCCCGGGCCACCCGCCCGAAGCTCACCAGCCCGAAGTAGTCGCGCGGGAACTGGCTGGTGATGAGGGAGTGGAGCGCCATCGCCACCTTCTTGGCCGGCAGGAAGTTGTCGCGCATCGGCATCGAGAGCGACACGTCGAGCAGCAGCACCGTCGCCGACCGGGTGACGACCTCGGTCCGCTCGACTTCGAAGTCGTCGGGTGTGAGCCGCACCGGGGTGCCGGCACCCTGGCGCCAGATCGCGTTCTTCACCGTCTGCTCGACGTTCAGGTGGAACGGATCGCCGAACTCGTAGGGTTTGTGCTCGTAGGTCCGCTCGTTCCCGATCCCCACGCGTTCGACGTCGTGGCGGCCGGCCTTGTCCTTCATGAGCTTGCGGTAGAGGTCGGCGAGGGCCCGCTGGCCGAGGGCGCGGACGCCCCGCGGCGTGAGCTCCAGCCGGCCCTCCCGCTGCTCGATGAGGCCCGCCTCTTCGAGCATCTTGGCCAGTTCCTTCAGCCGTTCGAGCGAACGGGCCGCGTCGTCGCCGAGGAGGTCGCGCGCCTGGTCGATGTCGACCTCGGCGAGCTGGCCGGGTTGGGTGGCCGACTGCAGCAGGTTCTCGAGCTGGTCGAGATCGCCCATCATCTCGAGCATCCCTGCCATCTGCGAGAACTGCATCGGGTTGTCGCCCTGGAAGTTCATCTGCTGGTTCCAGGCCATGTCGGGGAACGCGTTCTGGAGGTTCCGGGCCAGCTCGTCGACCTGCCAGCGGAAGTCCATGTCGTCGAGGAGCGACTGGGCGAGTCCCTGGAGCTGCGCGCGCTGCTCGGGGGTCATCGAGTTGAGCATCGACTGCATCTGGGCCATGGAGCGGGCCATCTGCTCGAGGAGCTCGTCGAGGTTCTTCGGGTTGTCGGGGAAGAAGTCGCCGAAGCGTTCCATGAAGCCGTCGAAGTCGGGCTCTTCGCCGCGCTCGCGTTGCTCGAGCATCTGGTTCAGCTCGGCGAGCATGTCCTTCATCCGCGCCATCTGTTCCGGCGTGACGTTCTGCATGCCCTCCGACATCTGGTTGAAGTAGCTCTGCATGAGCTGGCTGCGCAGCTCGTCCATCAGCTCCTCGAACGCGTGGCGGGCGTCGTCGTCCATGAACTCGTATTCCTGGAGCGACTGCACCTTGCCCGCGAGGTCGGGTGGGAGCATCTCGAGCTCCATGTTCTTCGCGTCGGCGAGGTCTTCGACGATCTCCTGTCGACGCTGGTCGCCCGAGAGTCGGGCTTCGTCGGTCTTGCGGTCGATGCCGGCGCGTTCCTGGTCGACGATGTCGTTGAGCTTCTCGGCGATGTCGTCGTAGACGCCACCGAGGTCGCGAGACTCCAGCTCCTCGCGGCGGCGCTGCTTGAGCCGCTCGACCATGTCGCGCAGGCCCATGAGCTCTTCGCCGTTGCGGTCCTTGAAGCCCTGCTGGAGCATGCGGCGCAGCGCCGCGTTCAGGTCACCGTGGTAGAGGAGGTCGTCGGCCATCTCCGAGAGGAGCGCATCGGCGTCGACGTCGAACCCGACCTGGCTGCCGTCCCACCTGGAGTACCGGAACCCGCGCCTGGGAGACATCAGGATTGCTCCGCTCGCGGCGCGGCCTCGCGGGGTGCCGGCTCGCGGGGTACCGGCTGGTGTCCCGATCGCTCGCTCCACATGCCCGTACGTTACCGCCCGACTGCGGTTCGGCCCCCGGGGCGCGGCAGAATGTGGACATGTCCCTCCGACCGCTCACCGCTGTCGCCGCGGCCGCGGCCCTCGCGGTGGGTCTCGGGGCCTGTGGGGAGCGGGGCGAGTCGCTGGCCCGGCCCTCGAAGGCGTACTGCGTGGCCGCGTTCCGCTACGAGGAGCAGATCCAGAAGACACCGCAGCCGTCGATCGACGAGCAGATCACCATGGTCGCGAAGCTCGCGGAGCTCGCCCCGCCCGACATCGCCCCCGACGCCGCGTTGTTCCTCGACGCGATGCAGCGGGTGGAGACCGACCCGTCGGTGAAGGACAACCCCGCGGTGCGGGCCGCGGTCGAGAACGTGAACCGCCGCACCAGCAGCGGCTGCGGCTTCTTCGAACAGGAACCCAACACCGGCTTCTGACGGTCGAAGTACCGCCCGCCCCCGCCCGCCCCGTCCGCCCGCCCGCCCCGTCCGCCCGCCCGCCCCGTCCGTCCGCCCGCCCCGCCCGCTGAGTTCGGCGCGTTTCGGTCCTCATGCGACCAGAACGCGCCGAACGCAGCAGTAGGTTCGGGCGATGGGGTTCCCGGGCGACTTCTGGTGGGGGACGGCGTCGTCGTCGACGCAGTGCGAGGGTGCGGCGCCCGAGTCCGACTGGTTCGCGCTCGAGCAGGAGGGCGTCGTCCCGCGGAGCGGGGACGGGAACGGGTTCGCGACCCGCTACGCCGACGACTTCGCGCTGTACGCACAGCACGGGTTGACCCACCACCGCCTGTCGATCGAGTGGGCCCGCATCGAACCGGTCGAGGGCCGGCGCGACCAGGCCGCGGTCGAGCACTACCGCGAGATGCTCGAGACCGCCCGGTCGGCCGGGATCGCACCCTGGATCTGCCTCCACCACTTCACCCTGCCGGGATGGTTCACCGAGGTCGGCGAAGGCGGCTTCCTCGACGACCACGCGCGCTCCTACTTCTGGGCCCGCCACGTCGCCTTCTGCGCGGAGACCTTCGGCGACGTCGCGTTCGGGTGGAAGTTGATCAACGAACCGAACGCCTACGCCGGCATCTACGCCACCGGTGGTCGGCCGCCCGCGTCCCGTGACTGGCGCCGCGTGTTCGACCTCTACGGCGCCACCCTGCTCGCCCAGCGCGACGCCTGGCGTGAGCTGCGCGGCGGCGGACCGCCGGTGGCAACGATCCACAACCTCTCCCCGATCTTCGCGGCCGACGACTCCGTCCCCGCCGCGAAGTGGGCCGGCGCGCTCGAGCAGCTCACCTGGTCGATCTGGCTCCGGGCCGAGCGCGACGGCGTGCTCGAGCTCCCCGACCGCGCGCCGCTCGAGATCCCCGACCTCCGCGAGGTGGGTGACCTGCTCGGCTTCTCCTACTACTCCGCGATCGGCGTCGACCGCGATGGCCGCTTCGCGCCCTACCCCGCCGACCGGAAGGTCGGGCCGTTGGGATACGCGCCCTGGAGCGAAGGGCTCGGCATCGTCCTGCACCGGCTGCACGAGGAACGGCCGGGCCGACCGGTGCTCATCTGTGAACACGGGGTCGGGACCGACGACGACGAGTGGCGTACCGACGTGCTGCGCGAATCACTGGGCGTCGTGGAAGACGCCATCGGCGATGGGGTCGACGTGCGCGGTTTCTTCCACTGGACCGGCGTCGACAACTACGAGTGGAACCACGGGTTCGACGTGTCGTTCGGACTCTTCGACCGGGAGCGGGAACCCCGAGGCAGCGCCGCCTTCCTCGCGGCCGTGGCCGCACACAGGACCTAGCCCGAGATCCCATCACGTTGGGTCGATTGTGCCGCCATGTGCGGTACAAGGGACCCAACGGGTTGCGAGCAACCCAACGGGTTTCGAGCGGAGCAATCAGCGGCGAGCGCGGTAGGTGGCGCGGCCGTCGACTGCGTCCTTGTTGAGACGCTTCGACAGGTGGAGGCCCTCGAGCACGAATTCGACGGCCGATGCGACGCCGGCTGGTGTCTCACCCACCGCGAGCTCGGTGAGCACGGGACTCAGCTCGGGCATCGAGCCGAGCAGGTCCGCGTAATCCGCGGCCGGGAGCTCGTCGCCGGTGTGGACGACTCGGCCGTCGTCGAACGCGGTGACGAGATCGCCGAGCAGCTCGGGCCGGACGCGGGCGCGGAAGACCTCGAGCACCGAAACGTTCATGATGTGCTCGAGCACGCGTTCGTCGCGGCCCTCGTCGACCGTCTCGATCTCGATCTTGCCCGCAGTCGACGCGACCAGCGCGTCGAGGTCGCTGACCCTCGGCACGATCTCGGTCTCACCGTTGCGCAGCGACCGCCGGAGCGCGTTCGCGACGAGCGTCTCGTAGTTCGCGATCGAGAGGCGCACCGACACACCCGACCGCTGGTTGACGTGCGGTGAGCGGCGGGCCTGCTGGCTCATCTCGGCGACGATCTCGGTCATGAACGCGGGGATGTTGACATTCCGACCCTCGGCGGAGGGCAGCAACGCTTCCTGCTCCATGACGTCCATCTCGATCTCGACGTCGAGTGGGTAGTGGGTGCGGATCTGGGATCCGAACCGGTCCTTCAGCGGCGTGATGATGCGGCCGCGGTTCGTGTAGTCCTCGGGGTTGGCCGACGCGACGAGCATGAGGTCGAGCGGGAGGCGGATCTTGTAACCCCGGATCTGGATGTCGCGCTCCTCGAGCACGTTCAAGAGACCGACCTGGATGCGTTCCGCGAGGTCGGGCAGCTCGTTGATCGCGAAGATGCCGCGGTTCGTGCGGGGCACCAGGCCGTAGTGGATGGTGAGCTCGTCGGAGAGGTAGCGACCTTCGGCGACTTTGATCGGGTCGACCTCGCCGATCAGGTCGGCGATGGAGGTGTCGGGAGTCGCGAGCTTCTCGCCGAAGCGACGGTCACGGTGCACCCACTCGATCGGGGTCTCGTCGCCGCGCTCGGCCACGAGCACGCGCGCGTGCTGCGAGATCGGCGCGTAGGGGTCGTCGAGGATCTCGCTGCCGGCCACGATCGGGGTCCACTCGTCGAGCAGGCCGGTGATCGAGCGGATCATGCGGGTCTTGGCCTGGCCGCGCTCACCGAGGAAGATCACGTCGTGGCCGGCGAGCAGCGCGTTCTCGAGCTGCGGGAGGACGGTGTCCTCGTAGCCGATCACCCCTTCGACGAGCGGTTCACCCGCCGCGATCCGGGTGACGGCGTTCGCTCGCACCTCTTCCTTGACCGGGCGCGAGACCCAGCCACTCTCCCGAAGCTCACCCAGCGTTCCCGGTCGACTCATGGCTGCGAGCGTACCAGCGGCGTCCGGCTCGCCAACCGGCTGGGCCGGATGTGTCGACCGCCGCAGGACCCCCCGAATGCGGGCGCGTGAGTGCTCTCGGCTCCGCATAGCCCGGCCGCGTTCGACCGGGCTAGGTTCGCCGCATCGGGCCCGGGGGCCGTGGCACCCGGGACAGTGGGAAGCAAGCGGGGCGTGCGATGCCAGAGGTCAGCACCGAGGATCAACGAGCCGGGGCCGACGACGCCTCCCGCCTCGCCCGCGACGTCGGTCGACCGGTGCCGGCCGCGCCGCGCCAGCAGCCGTTCCTCCTCCGCTTCTATGGTTCCGCGGTCGGCAAGAAGTCGGTGATGGCGATCACCGGCATCATGTTGTTGGGCTTCGTGCTCGCCCACATGGTCGGGAACTTCAAGATCTACCTGGGCGCCTCGCACCTGAACGAGTACGGCGAGTGGCTGCGGGTCATCGGTGAACCCGCGCTCCCGCGCACGGTGTTCCTCTGGATCATGCGCATCGGCCTCATCGGCGCCTTCTTCTTCCACATCCAGTCGGCCTATTCGCTGACCCGGATGAACATGAAGGCGCGCCCCGTGAAGTACCAGTCGCACCGCGACTACGTGGCCGCCAACTTCGCGTCGCGCACGATGCGCTGGACCGGGATCATCGTCGGCCTCTTCATCATCTTCCACCTCGCCGACCTCACCTGGGGTTGGGTCAACCCCGACTTCGTGCGCGGCGATCCGTACGACAACCTCGTCAACAGCATGCAGCGGGTGCCGGTGGCGATCATCTACATCATCGCCAACATCGCGCTGGGCATCCACATCTTCCACGGGTCGTGGAGCATGTTCCAGAGCCTCGGCCTGAACAACCCACGCTTCAACCTGTGGCGCCGTTACTTCGCCGCCGGCTTCGCCGCGTTCATCACGATCGGAAACGTCAGCATGCCGTTGATGGTGGTCACGGGAGTGGTCGGATGAGCACGCGTTTCGACGTCTCGGCCCGGTACGACACCGCCGATGCGCCGCTCGACGGGCACGTCCCGCCGGGCGCCATCGAGAACAAGTGGACCGACCACAAGTTCGACATGAAGCTCGTGAACCCCGCCAACAAGCGGAAGTTCGAGATCATCGTGGTCGGCAGCGGCCTCGCCGGGGCGTCGGCCGCCGCGAGCCTGGGCGAGCTCGGCTACAAGGTCACCCTGCTCACCTTCCACGACTCGCCGCGGCGAGCGCACAGCATCGCCGCGCAGGGCGGGATCAACGCGGCGAAGAACTACAAGAACGACGGCGACAGCGTGCAGCGTCTCTTCTACGACACCGTGAAGGGCGGCGACTACCGCTCCCGCGAGGCGAACGTCCACCGCCTCGCCGAGGTCAGCGTCGACATCGTCGACCAGTGTGCCGCGCAGGGCGTCCCGTTCGCGCGCGAGTACGGCGGGCTGCTCGACAACCGATCGTTCGGTGGCGCGCAGGTGTCGCGCACGTTCTACGCCCGGGGTCAGACCGGTCAGCAGCTGCTGCTCGGTGCGTACTCGGCGCTCATGCGCCAGGTGCACCTCGGCAGCGTGAAGCTCTACCGCCGCACCGAGATGCTCGAACTGGTCCTGCACGACGGCCGGGCCACCGGCGTCGTCGCCCGCGACCTCGTCACCGGCGAGATCCGCTCGTTCACCGG
>JBBRHS010000092.1:0-9291 GCA_038222385.1 Acidimicrobiia bacterium | reverse complement strand
GCAGGTGATGGTCATGGGTGGGGGCGACACCGGCGACAGCAACGACGCGGTTGCGTCGACCGCGATCGTCGATCTCGATGCCTCGGCGACTCCGGCGTTCGTTCCCGGGCCCGCGCTGTCGGAACCGCAGATGTACGTGAGCGCGGTGGTCCTGCCCGACTCGACCGTCGTCGAGACGGGTGGGTCCCGCAAGAGCAGGGAGGCGGTCCCGCCCGGCACCGGGTCCACGTTCTCGACCCAGATCTACGACCCCGCGACCGGGAAGCTCACCACCGCGCCGCCGAGCACTCTCAACCGGGGGTACCACTCGTCGGCGGTGCTGCTCCCTGACGGACGCGTCGCCACCTTCGGCGGCAACCCGAACGACAACAGCTTCGAGCTCCGGATCGAGATCTACACCCCGGGCTACATGTTCCGGAGTCGCCCCGTCATCGCCTCGGTGCCGACCGAGCTGACGCGCGGCACCCCGATCTCTCTCACGGCCAGCGGGACGAATCCGGTCACGTCGGCAGTGCTCGTTCGGCCGAGGGCGGTGACGCACTCGTTCGACCCCGAACAGCGGCTCGTCGACGTGCCGTTCACGGCCACGCCCACCGGCGGTCAGATCACGGTCCCGACGAACGCGAACCTCCTGCCGCCCGGCTGGTACATGCTCTTCGCCCGCGACGCGCAGCGGACCCCCTCCGTCGCCAAGTGGGTCCACGTGAGCTGACGGCCGGGCTCGGCCGGGGTCGCACCGGATCGGCCCCGGCTACCGTTCCCGCGCATGACCGCGACGACCAACCAGCCCGCCCCCGACCTCCTCGCGCCCGAGTTCTGGGTCGACCTCGACGCGATGCACGCGTTCTTCACCGGCGCCCGTGCCGCAGGCCCGGTCTGGCGCGACGACACCAACGGGTTGTGGGCCGTCGTGCGGCACGCCGAAGTGCTCGAGGTCGAGAAGAACAGCGCGGTCTTCCGGAGCCGTCCGGGCTACCGGTCGTTCGAGAACACCGACGAATCCGACATGATCGCCAAGGACGACCCCGAGCACCTCGCGCAACGACGGGTGGTGAGCGCGAAGTTCGCGCCCCGTTCGGTCCAGGCCATGACGCCGCTGCTCGAGGCGCTCATCGGCGAGCTGGTCGACGGCGTGGTCGACACCGTCGCCCGCCAGGGTGACGTCGAGATCGTCGACGCCCTCGCCGCGCAGCTCCCGTCACGGCTCACCGCCCAGTTGCTCGGCTTCCCCGAGGACCGGTGGCCCGACATCAAGAGCTGGTCGGAGCGGCTCATGCGCATCGACGCCGCGCCGACCGACATGGACGTCGCGATGGGGCTGATCTCGGCGATCCAGGAGTTCGCCGCGGTGATCGACGAGACGGTCACCGCGCGGCGCGACTGTCCGGCCGACGACCTCATCTCGAGCTGGGTCGGGGCCGACTTCGACCCGATGACGATGGTGCACGAGACCGGGCTCTTCATCTCCGGCGGCGCCGAGACCACCCGCACGGTGATCGCCCGCGGCCTGCGCGTGCTCGCCGACCATCCCGAGCAGTGGGAGGCGGCTGCCGCCGACCCGTCGTTGATCCCCGGCCTCGTCGAGGAGCTGCTCCGCTGGGTCACGCCGCTCAACAACTTCTTCCGCAGCGCGGCGGTCGACGCGGAGATCGGCGGACAACCCATCAGGGCGGGTGACCGGATCTGCCTCGTCTACCCGTCGGCCAACCGCGACGAGCTCGTGTTCGACGACCCGTTCCGGTTCGACATCCGGCGCAGCCCGAACCCGCAGCTGGCGTTCGGTCACGGCACCCACTTCTGCCTCGGGGTCAACCTGGCCCGCACCGAGCTGCGCATGCTCTTCGGCGTGCTCACGCAACGGATCACCAACTTGCGCGTCGTCACCGAGCCCGACATCGAATCCAACATCTTCGCCGGCGCCGTCCGCTCCTTCCGCGTCGCGTTCGACGAGCGCTGACCCTGCTCAATGGTCGAATCCGCTACGCCGGCTCGACCGCTCACCGATTGGCGTCCCGGGCGGGGTGTCCGCCGGCTCCGTTCCTTCTCCTGGGGCGCTACGCGGAGTCGGGGACGGGCTGGGGTGCGGGCGGGCCGACGTACTGGGCCGACGGGCGGATCAGCCGGTTGTCGGCCGCCTGCTCGAGCACGTGCGCGCACCAACCGATCGCCCGGCTCGACGCGAACGTGGGCGTGAACATCTCGCGGGGGACCCCGCACGCGTCCATCACGATGCCGGCGTAGAACTCGACGTTCGTGTAGAGCCGGCGGCCGGGCTTGAGGTCGTTGAGCACCTCGACGGCCTTCGACTCGATCGCCTTCGCGAGCTCGACCTTCTCGCCGCCGAGCCGCTCCGCGACACCGCGGAGCATGACCGAGCGGGGATCGTCGGTCTTGTAGACGCGGTGGCCGAAGCCCATGAGCCGATCGCCGCGCTCCACCGCGTCGCGCAACCACGGCTCGGCCTTGTCGATCGTGCCGATCGAGTCGAGCATGTCGAGCGCGCGGCTCGGCGCACCGCCGTGGAGCGGCCCCGACAGCGCGCCGATCGCACCGACGATCGCGGAACCGAGGTCGGCGCCCGTCGACGTGATGACGCGGGCGGTGAACGTCGACGCGTTGAAGCCGTGGTCGATCGTCGAGATGAGGTACTGCTCGATCGCGCGGGCGTGCTCCGGTTGCGGGATCTCGCCCGTCAGCATGTAGAGGTAGTTGGCCGCGTAGGCGAGATCGGGATGGGGCGCGACCGGCTCGAGCCCGTTGCGGAGCCGGTATGCAGCCATGAGCAACGTCGGGACGACCGCGCACGTACGTAGCGCCTGCCCGCGGAGCTCCTCGGCGGGGACGTCGAGCGACGGGCGGAACGCGAGCGACGTCGCGAAGAGCGAGTACGTCGTGCGGAGCATGTCGAGCGGCGGCGCGTCGGCGCCGAGGCGCACGATCTCCGGGAGCGCGGCCGAGAGCTCCGGCGGGAGCTCGCGCAGCGGTCGTACCTCGTCGATGAACGCGCGCCGCTGTTCGGGCATCGGCAGTTCGCCCTCGAAGAGCAGGAACCAGACATCTTCGAGCGTCCGCTTCTCGGCGAGCTCGACGGCCGAGTACTGACGGTAGTGGTAGAAGCCCTCGAGCCCGCGGACGTCGCCGATGACCGTCTCCGCGACGACGACGCCTTCGAGACCCTTGGGGACCTCGTGCGCGAGCGACTCCGCGGGCTGGATCTGTGCGATTCGCATGAGATCGCGCATCGAGACGATGCCGACGAGCTGCTTGTCTTCGACCACCGGGATGTGGCGGTACCCGTGCTCCGACAGGCTGGCGAACGCGTCGGCGACGAGTTCGTCGGGCGCGACAGCGTCGGGTTCGGGGGTCATCCAGTCGGCGACCGGATCGTGCGACGGGTCGACGCCCTCCGACGCGATGCGCACGAGATCACGTTCGGTGAGGATCCCCACCGCGCGTTCGGTGTCGACGACCACCACCGAACCGACGTGGCGATCCCGCATGCGGGCCGCCACGGTGGCGATGGTCTCGCCGGGTTCGGCGGTGACCACCGGCGTGCTCATGATCTCGGCGACGGTGCGGGGTTTGGCTTCGGGCATCCGCGCTCCTGGCTCAGGTCGACGTCGCCCGGAGTTTACGACCCGTGGCGACCGGCCCCGTCGACGAACCGGGCCACGTTGGCTCCGAGCTCCCTGCTGTTCAGGCTCGCGACACCTTGGTCGTACTCGTAGGCGATCGCGTCGTCGAGCGACCGGCCGAACTGGGCGTAGACGGATCGACGGTCGTTGCGCAGGCAGTCCTGGGGCAGGTCCGCGAGCTCGTGCGCGAGGACGCGCGCACCCTCGAGGGCGGCACCAGGCTCGGTGAGCCGATTGGCGAGGCCGATGCGTTGCGCTTCGTCGCCCGAGACGCCCCGGCCGGTGAGGACCAGGTCGAGCGCGTGGCTCTGGCCGATCAGGCGGGGGAGGCGCACGGTACCGCCGTCGATGAGCGGCACGCCCCAGCGGCGGCAGTACACACCGAACACCGCGTCGCGGGCCGCGACCCGCAGGTCGCACCACGCCGCGAGCTCGATTCCACCGGCCACCGCGAAACCCTCGACCGCGGCGATCACCGGTTTCGAGAGCAGCATCCGCGTCGTCCCCATCGGGCCGTCGCCGTCGGGCGCGACCCGGTTGGCCCGGTCGGTGCTGAAGGCCTTGAGGTCGGCACCGGCGCAGAACGTTCCGCCCGAGCCGGTGAGGATCGCCACCGACTTCGTGGCATCGGCGTCGAACGCACGGAACGTATCGGCGAGCGCTTCAGCGGTCGGACGGTCGACGGCGTTGCGCGCTTCCGGTCGGTCGATGGAGACGACCGTCACCGGACCGTCGTGCTCCACGAGCACGGTCGGTGCGCTCATGTGCGAACTCCCTGGAGGTGGGCGGTCTCGTTGAGCGTGGTGAGTGAGCGGATGCCGTCACGCGAGACCATGACGCGACTCACCGAGGTGTAGGCCGGGTCGAACCAGAGGAGGCGGTCGATCCCCAGCACGTCGGCGAGGTAGATGTTGATCACGCCGCCGTGGCACACCACCGCGACCCGTTCGCCGGCGTGCGCGGCAGCAATCGCATCGATGCGGGGAACGACACGCGCCCGGAACGCCGACGGTTCCTCGCCGCCGAACTCCTCCCAGCGCCCCTCGACCATCGCCTTCCAGCGATCGTCCTTCGTCTCCCGCAGTTCTTCGACCGGGATGTAGTGGTCGGCGCGCGCGTCGTACTCGGTGAGCACACCGTCGATCTCGGGCGCTCGGTCGAAGCGGGCGAGCAACGGCGCCGCGGTCTCCCGGGCGCGGAGGAGCGGACTCGCCACGACGTGGTCGATGCCCTCCGGTTCGAGCCATGCGGCCAGCCGCTCGGCCTGGTCGCGGCCCCGTTCGGTGAGGGCGGGATCGGCCGGGCCGTCACCCTCACCGGGCCCGATGCGCACCGGCTCGGCGTGTCGGATGAGCACCAGTTCCACACGCGGACAGTATCGGCCGGTTGGGAACGGGTGCTCATCCGCGAGCTGGCGTCCTACTGCCTAGAGGAGGTCGCCGCGTCGCTCTTCGACCACCGCTCCGCGCCGCGACCGCCCGTAGGGAGAGAAGCTGCTCCAGAACAGCAGCGACAACAGCAGGCCGATGCCGCCGATGATCATCAGGATCCAACCCACCGTCGCGACCTCGATACCCTCCACGGTCGCCGTAACGGCGAACGCGAGCACCGCGCCCAGCGCAATCAGGAAGAGACTTACTCCGAGAGACATTCAAGTACCTCCGTGGTCTCGACCCGACGGGCCGCAGACGCCTCCTTGGCGTCAGACAGAGGACATTTACCCCCTTCGTTCCCGGCGGAAACCGTCACCCGAGGGAAAACCGGAGCAGCGTCTCGAGTTCCGAGAGGGCGAAACGGGGGTCGCCGACCTTGATCGTGGCCATGCCCATGAACCTCGCAGGCTTGAGGTTGGTCCCGAGGTCGTCGAGGAAGACCGCTTCCGGCGGCGAGACGTCGAGCTCGGTGCACACCATCTCGTAGATCCGAGGGTCCGGCTTGCGCAGCCCGACCACCGCCGACTCCACGACCACGTCGAACAGGCCGTCGAGCGCCGGCGATGCCGCGCCATTGCCGCGCGTCTCGTCGGCGACCCAGTTGTTGGTGAGCGCGCCGGTGCGCAGCCCGTGCTCGCGGATCGAGCGGATCGCGCCGAGCATCTCGGGCCGGGCCGCGAACCCGCTGCCGATGCCGAGCATCAGTGCATTCGCGTCGACCTCGCCGCCCGCGGCCCGGCACTCGGCCTCGAACTCGGCCGGGAACGTGGCCAGTGTCAGCTCGCCGCGTTCGAGGCGCGACCACGCCCCGTCGACGGGATCGGCGAGCACCACCTCGCTGATGAAGCGGTCGGGGAGGCCGTGGTCTCGCTCGTAGGCGCGGAACCCGTCGAGGGGTGAGGGGAACACCACCCCGCCGAGGTCGAAGATCACCGCCCGGTACGTCCCGTCCGTCGTCGCCACGGCCCCGACGCTACCGGCTCGTGCCCGGCCGCTCCCTCCGTGACGGGGACGGCGCTAGGTTCGGTCCATGCCCGACGCCATGCCCGACGCCGTGCCCGACGCCGAGCAGATCCGGGCCCTGATCCACGCGTACGCGGAACGCATCGACACCGGCGATCTCGACGGACTCGCCGCGCTGTTCGAGCACTCGACCTGGCGCTCGGAGGGCCGGCCGGAGGTGTTCCGGGGAGTGGAGCAGGTCCGCCGGATGTACCGGGGCGTGATCCTCTACGACGGCAGGCCGTGCACCAAGCACGTGATCACGAACGTGTCGGTGGTGTGCGACGGCGCCGACGTCGCGACCGCCCGCAGCTACTTCACGGTGCTCCAGGCCACGCCCGACCTCCCGCTGCAGCCGATCATCGCCGGGAGCTACCACGACGAGTTCGCCCGCATCGGGGGGATGTGGTGGTTCAACGACAGGCTGATCATCGTCGACCTCGTCGGCGACCTGAGCCGACACATGCAGATGGGTGAGGGTATGCCGGAGCGGACGTGAGCGGCGCGACGCCGGCCGACGACGCCGCGCTCGTCGACAACCTCGACATCGTGTGGTCGTCGCTCGCGGATCTCTGCGCCACGCTGTCGGAGCGCGAGTGGATGACCGACACCGAGTGTCCCGGCTGGTCGGTGCAGGACAACCTCGCGCACATCATCGGCATCGAGTCCACCATCCTCGGCCGGCCCGCGCCCGACTACGAGCCCGCGCGCGGCCCGCACGTGCGCAACGACGTCGGGGTCGGCAACGAGGTCTGGGTCGACTGGTACCGCAGCCGGTCGGGCGTCGAGGTCCTCGCCGAGTTCGGGGCCGTCACCGCTGAACGGCTCGCGATGTTGCGCGCACCCGGATACGACTTCGGTGCGGAGACGTGGACGCCCGTCGGTCCGGGCACCGTGCGCGACCTGCTCCCGTTCCGCGTCTTCGACTCGTGGGTGCACGAGCAGGACACGCGCCGGGCGTTGGGGCGCCCGGGCGACGACGCATCACCGGCCGCGTCGGCGAGCCTCGACCGGATCGAGTCGATCATGCCGATGGTCGTGGGCAAGAAGGTCGCGCCGGGCGACGGCACCGTCGTCGCCTTCACCGTCGCAGGCCCGGTCGGGCGAGCGTTCGCCATCGAGGTCGCGGGCGGCCGGGCCCGGTTCCTCGACTCCGTCCCCGCCGCCCCGACCGTCCACCTCGAGATGGACACCGACACGTTCGTGCGCCTCGCCTCCGGCCGTGGCGATCCCGAGTCGATCCTCTCGAGCGGCGCCGTGGTGCTCGACGGCGACCCGGTTCTCGGCCGCGGCGTCGCCGAGAACATGAACTTCCTCTTCTGACCCGAGCAGAACCACTTTGGCGTCGCTGGCAGACAACTGTTGGCGTCTTGCGACGCCAAACCTTGGAGGGGAAAGGGCTAGAGGACGAGCTCGGCCATGAGGCGGAGGGCCTCGGGCTGGGCGGCGCCCATGATCATCGTGGTGATGCCGCTCTCGCGCCACGCGTCGAGGCGGTCGGCGATGCGCTCGCGGGGACCGAGCAGCGCGATCTCGTCGACGAGCTCGTCGGGCACGGCTGCGATCGCGTCGCCCTTCTTCCCGTCGAGATAGAGGTCCTGGATCTCCTTCGCGGCAGCCTCGAACCCGTAGCGACACGCGAGGTCGTTGTAGAAGTTCTTCCCGCGCGCCCCCATGCCGCCGATGTAGAGCGCGGCCATCGGCTTCACCAGGTTGCGCAGCGCGTCGACGTCGTCGCCGACGATCACGGTGACGGTCGGGGCGACGTCGAATTCGGCGAGGTTCTTTCCACCGCCGGCCTTCGCGAAGCCCGCGTCGAGCGCGGCACCGTAGGTCTCGCTCAGGCGCTGGGGCGAGAAGAAGATCGGGAGCCAGCCGTCGGCGATCTCCGCGCACAGCTCCACGTTCTTGGGACCGATCGCGGCGAGGTAGATCGGGATGTCGGCCCGACGCGGGTGCACGATGATCTTGAGCGGCTTGCCGAGCCCGGTTGCGTCGGGACCGGAGTAGGGGATGTCGTAGTGTGCACCGTGGTGCTCGAGCGGCGCCTCCCGCCGCCAGATCGTGCGCACGATGTCGACGTACTCGCGCGTCTTCGCGAGCGGCTTGCCGTAGGGCTGGCCGTGCCACCCCTCGACGACCTGCGGCCCCGAGAGCCCGAGCCCGAGGAGGAATCGGCCGCCGCTCATGAGGTCGAGCGTCGCCGCGGTCATCGCCGTCATCGCGGGCGTGCGCGCCGGCATCTGCATGATCGCGGGACCGAAGTGAAGGTGCTCGGTGTTGGCCATCAGCCAGGTGAGCGGCGTGACCGCGTCGGTGCCATACGCCTCGGCCGTCCACGCCGAGTGGAACCCGAGCGAGTCGGCTTCCTTGGCCATCGCCACCGCGGCGTCGACGCCCCGTCCCCAGTCCTGGTACCCGAAGTTGATCCCGAGTCGCATGGAGCCTCCAGCGGTCGTCATGAGCGGGGCCTCACCCTACGACGGCCACCCTACGATCAGCCTGTGCGTGTCGTCATCTTCGGGGGAACCCGGTTCATCGGCCGGGCGATCGTCGACGAGCTCGCGGTCGAGCACCCGGTGCTCGTGGTGCACCGGGGCGAGCACGAACCCGCTGGTCTCCCCGACGTCGAGCACCTCCATGCGGCGCGCGCCGGGCTGTCGAAGGTGCGCGACGAGCTCGACGGGTTCGGTGCCGACGCCGTGGTCGATGTCGGCGCGATGAATGCCGACGACGCGCGCCGAGCGATCGACGCGACGCCGGGTGACCGCCGTCGCGTCGCGGTCTCGAGCATGGACGTCTACCGCGCCTACGAAGCGTTGCACGCGAACCACCAGACCGACGCCGTGCCACTTGCCGAAGACGCGCCGCTCCGGTCGCGGCGCCACATCGACGGCCCCGACATGGAGAACCTCGACGTCGAAGCGGCGTACCTACCGCTCGGTGCGACGGTGCTGCGCCTCGGTGCGGTCTACGGCGAGAACGACTACCAGCAGCGGCTGGAGTTCGTCCTGCGACGGGTGCGCGCGGGTCGCAAACGGATTCCGATCGGGCCGGGCACCTTCCTCTTCAGCCGGGTGTACGTGCGCGACGTCGCGCGCGCCGTCCGGCTCGCGCTGGAGACCGACGCCGCGAGGGGCGAGATCTTCAACGTGTGCGAGCACCGCACGTGGCCGTACCGACGCTTCGCCGAGGAGATCGTCGGCGCGGCACGGTCGAGC
>JBBRHS010000091.1:0-9328 GCA_038222385.1 Acidimicrobiia bacterium | reverse complement strand
TGGGTGACACGACCGAGATCGAACTCGGTCACGAGCTCATCGAGCGACAGCACCTCACTACCGTCCTCTGGTGCCCACCCGAGGAACGCGAGGTAGTTGGTCAGCGCTTCCGCGAGGTATCCCTGGTCGCGGAAGTCTTCGATCGCCACGGCACCGTGCCGTTTCGAGAGCTTGGCGCCACCGTCGCCGAGGATCAGTGGCAGATGCGCGTACTTCGGCGAGGTGGCGGCTCCGATCGCATCGCGCAGCGCCAGGATCCGGTGCGTCGTGTCGAGCAGATCCTCGCCCCGGATCACGTGGGTGATGCCCATGTCGAGATCGTCGACCGCGTTGGCCAGGTAGAACACCGGCGTGCCGTCGCTGCGCACGATCACGAAGTCGGAGATCGTCGACCAGTCGACGGTCACCTCACCCCGCACCAGGTCGTCGAAGCGGCTCACGCCCTCGTCGGGCGTACGGAACCGCACCGACACCGGTCGACCTTCGGCCCGCAGCGCCGCCCGTTCGGCCAGGGTCAGGTCGCGGCCCCGGCCGTCGTACCCGGGCGGCAACTTGGCGGCCCGGCGCTCCGCGTTCATGGCTTCGAGCTCGTCGGGAGTCTCGAAGCACTCGTAGGCGAACCCGCGCTCGAGCAGCGCCGCCGCGGCATCGCGGTACCGGTCGAAGCGGGTGCTCTGGTGAACTGGCTCGCCGTCCCAGTCGAGGCCGAGCCAGTGGAGCACGTCGATGATGCCGTCGGTCCATTCGGGCCGGGACCGCGCCACGTCGGTGTCTTCGATGCGCAGCAGGAACTCGCCGCCCTGGTGCCGCGCGAACAAGAAGTTGAACAGTGCCGTGCGCACCCCGCCTACGTGCAACGTCCCCGTCGGCGACGGCGAGAACCTAACGACTACATGGTTCGCTCCGGCTGCGGCCCTCGATCGCTCACCCGTTTCCGTCCCGTGCCCAGCGTCCGGGCCTCCGCCTGCGCTCACGAGAGGAGGTGCTTTGCGATGACGACGCGCTGGATCTGGTTGGTGCCCTCGTAGATCTGGGTGATCTTGGCGTCGCGCATCATGCGTTCGACCGGGAAGTCGGACGTGTATCCGGCGCCACCGAAGAGCTGGACCGCATCGGTGGTCACCCGCATCGCGGTGTCGGAGGCGAAGAGCTTCGCCATCGCCGCGATGCGGGAGACCTCGGGGAGGCCGGCGTCGACGAGCGAGCAGGCTCGGTAGACGAGGGTGCGGGCCGCCTCCACCTGGGTGGCCATGTCGGCGAGCATGAACTGCAGGCCCTGGAACTCGGCGATGGGTTTGCCGAACTGGCTCCGCTCCTGGAGATAGGTCCGGGCCGCGTCGAGCGCGCCCTGCGCGATCCCGACGGCCTGCGCCCCCACGATCGGTCGCGACGAGTCGAGCGCACCCATCGCGTACGCGAAGCCGCGGCCTTCCTCGCCGATCAGGTTCGTCGCGGGGATCCGCACGTCGTCGAGCAGGACCTCCCCGGTCGGTGAACCGCGGACCCCCATCTTGTGCTCGAGCTTGCCGATCGAGAACCCTTCACGGTCGGCCTCGACGAGGAAGGCGCTGATCCCCCGGTGACCCGCTTCCGGGTCGGACTTCGCGAAGACGGTGTAGAAGTCGGAGATCCCGGCGTTGGTGATCCAGACCTTGCGTCCGTTGAGGATCCAGTCGTCGCCGTCGCGCACCGCACGGGTCGTCATCGCCGAGACGTCGCTCCCCGCCTGCGGTTCGGAGAGGCAGTAGCTCGCCTGGCACTCCCCGCTCGCGACCCGCGGCACGGTACGCGCCTGCAACTCGGGACTGCCCCACGCGAGCACCGGACTGAGCCCGAGCCGGGAGATCAACACGAACAACGACGACGACGCGCACACCCGGGCGACCTCCTCGACGAGGATCGCGTAGGTCATCCAGTCGCCGCCGTCGCCGCCGTGCTCGACCGGATAGAGGGTACGGACGAGGCCGGAGTCACGGTACGCCTCGAACGACGCCCACGGATACGCTGCGTCGGCATCGGCAGCGTGGGCATTCGGCGCGATGCCGGTCTCGGCCAGGCGGCGCGCCACGGCGCGGAACTCCTCGTACTCGTCGGGCAGGACGAACGGTGCCATGGTCATGCTCTCTCCCGGGTGCGGGGTCGGGCGGCGCTCAGGACTCGTGGGCGGCGACGGCCTGCAGCGCGGCGCGTACTCCGGCCATCGCCTCCGCGACCTGCTCCGGCGGGAGCCGGAGCACCTCGAGCGGCACCGAGTCGACGATGCGCCGACGCTTCGCGTACTCGTGCGCGGCCTCGTACACGAGGTGCAACCGCCACTCCGGGGTCTCGAGCGGGACGGCGCCCGCGTACCCGAGCAGTTCCATCGCGAGTTCGACGTCGGCGACCACGGGGGCCCGCCCGAACGACGCTGCCCGCTTCAGCGCCAGTTCGGCCACGACCGCCTCGGCATCCTCACGCGGCTCGTCGGGCGAGATCACGAAGTGGTCGCGTCGGCGCTCGACGAGCAGACGGGCGTACCCGACGTCGGGGCCGGGCGAACCGAGCATCTCGCCGTGAGGCTGACCGGCGACGAGGTCCCCGGGGCGGTCGGCCCGCCAGGAACCGGCGGGCGGCATGTGCACCCCCGGCGCGAGGTTCGGGAGCTGCCGCGGGTCGCTGTCGATGTCGTTCGGGACGTACGGGTCGGTGGGCACGACGCGGATACTACGAGAGTTGCCCTCGGGCCTCTCGGCCGTCGGCCAGGAGCAGGCCGTAGAGGAGTGAGTCGAGGAGCGCGATCCAGGATGCTTCGATGATGTTCTCGCTGACGCCGATGGTGGTCCAGCTCTTGTCGCCATCGGTGCTGTCGACCAGCACCCGGGTGACGGCCCCGGTTCCCTTCTCGGTGTCGAGTACCCGGACCTTGTAGTCGGTGAGGTGCACCCGCTCCAGGCCCGGATACCGACCGTTCAGCGCGATCCGCAGCGCGGCGTCGAGCGCGTTGACCGGCCCGTTGCCCTCCGCGACCGAGACCATCCGCTCCGGGCCGACGTGGACCTTGATCGTCGCTTCGGTGTTGATCCCGCCGATCGAGCCGGGCTCGAAGTCATCGGCGATCACCCGGAAGCTCTCGACGGTGAACCACGGCTGCTCCCAACCGGTGGCGCGCCGCATCAGCAGTTCGAGCGAGGCATCAGCGACCTCGAAGTGGTATCCCTCGTGCTCGAGCCGCTTCAGTCGGTCGACCACCTCGCTCAGCGTCGGGCCGTCGAGGTCGAGGCCGAGCTCCTTCGCCTTCAGCGCCACCGTCGAGCGTCCGGCCAGCTCCGACATCACGAAGCGGGTGCCGTTGCCGATCGAGTCGGGCTTCACGTGCTCGTAGGCGTCGGGTCGTTTCGCGATCGCGCTCACGTGCAGGCCGGCCTTGTGCGCGAACGCCGAACTGCCGACGTAGGCGGCCTGCGGATCGAGGGCCATGTTCACCAGTTCGGCGACGTGGTGCGCGACCGGCGTCAGTCGCTCGAGCCGGTCGCGCGGGATCGTCTCGATCCCCATCTTGAGCGTGAGGTCGGGGATGATCGTGATCAGGTTGCAGTTGCCGGTGCGCTCCCCGTACCCGTTGATCGTGCCCTGCACCTGCATCGCACCGCCGAGGACGCCGGCGAGCGCGTTCGCCACCCCACAGCCGGTGTCGTCGTGCAGGTGCACGCCGACCGGTGTGTCGACGTAGTCGACGACGGCCCGGACGGCTTCCTCCACCTGGTGCGGCAACGAACCGCCGTTGGTGTCGCAGAGGACGAGGCGATCGGCACCCGCGAGTGCCGCGCCCTCGAGCACGCGCAGGCTGAACTCGGGATTCGAGCGGTAGCCGTCGAAGAAGTGCTCGGCGTCGAAGAGCACCATGAGCCCGTTCGCCTTCAGGTGCGCGATCGAGTCGGCGACCATCGCTACGCCCTCGTCGAGGGTGGTCTGGAGCGCCTCGAGCACGTGGTAGTCCCAGCACTTGCCGACGATGCACACGGTGTCGGTACCGGCTTCGACGAGATGCCGGAGCGTGTCGTCGGAGTCGACCTTGCCCTTGGGGCGGCGGGTCGAGCCGAACGCGACGAGTGTGCTCGTCGTGAGCGTGAGCTCGGCCGGCGCGCGCCTGAAGAACTCGTCGTCCTTCGGGTTCGCGCCCGGCCAGCCCGCTTCGATGTAGTGCACCCCGAGCCAGTCGAGCTGCTCTGCGATCCGGAGCTTGTCGTCCACGGTGAGCGAGATCCCCTCGAGCTGCGCGCCATCCCGCAACGTCGTGTCGTAGATCTCGACCTTCCTGATGGTCGAATCCGCTGCGCCGGCTCGATCGCCCACCGGTTCGGCGACCGCGGACGCTGTCCGCCGGCTCCGCTTCTTCTCCTGACTGATGGTCGAATCCGCTGGTACGTCAGGCATTGGCGTACTCCAGCCAGTCCTTGTAGCGGTCTTCCTCGCCCTTCACCGTGGCGAAGTAGATCTCCTGGATCTTGCGGGTGATCTCGCCGGGCGGGCCGATCTCACGGTCGTCGACGGAACGCATCGGCACGATCTCCGCCGCGGTGCCGGTGAGGAACGCCTCATCGGCGAGGTAGAGGTCGCTGCGGAGCAGGTTGTCCTCCCGCACCTCGATGCCGAGATCGCGCGCGATCGTCATCACCGAGTCGCGGGTGATGCCTTCGAGCGCGCCGCTCGACAGCGGAGGCGTCACGAGCTTGCCGTGCTTGACGACGAAGAGGTTCTCGCCCGTGCACTCGGCCACGAAGCCGTGGCTGTTCAACAGGATCGCCTCGTCGTAGCCCGACTGGAGCGCCTCGACCTTGGCGAGGCTCGAGTTCACGTAGATGCCGGTGCCCTTGGCCGCGACCGGGTTGACGTTCGGGTCGATCCGGCGCCACGACGACACCTTCATCCGCACGCCGTTCTTCAGACCCTCCTCACCGAGGTACGTACCCCACGGCCAGACCGCGATCGACACCTGCACCGGGCACGGCAGCGGGTTGAGCCCCATCTCGCCGTACCCGAGGTACGCGAGCGGGCGGATGTAGCAGGACTCGACGTCGTTGGCCCGGATCGTCGCCTTCGTCGCCTCGACCAGCTCGTCGACGCTGTAGGGCAGATCCATCATGAAGAGATGCGCGGAGTCGTGCAGCCGCTTGATGTGATCGGTCAGGCGGAACACGGCCGGACCCCGCTTCGTGGGGTAGGCGCGGATGCCCTCGAAGACGCCGGAGCCGTAGTGCAGGGTGTGCGTGAGCACGTGCACCTGCGCCTGGTCCCAGTCGACGAGCTCGCCGTCCATCCAGATCTTGTCGGTCTTTTCGAGTGGCATGCCGCTACACCCTTTCTGCGATCGATGAAGCGATCTCGGAGGTCGTACCGATGACGTCGTCGGAACTCGATACGGCCTTGACCACCCGGACGGCGGCCTCGGTCTCGCCGAGGAACTCGAGCATCATCGCGACCGACACGATCGCAGCCCGGGGGTCGGCTCGGCCGGTGCCCGCGATGTCGGGCGCGGAGCCGTGCACCGGCTCGAACAGCGAAGGCCCGGTCCGGGCCGGGTTCAGGTTGGCCGACGCGGCGCGCCCGATCCCACCCGAGATGGCGCCACCGAGGTCGGTGAGGATGTCGCCGAAGAGGTTGTCGGTGACGATCACGTCGTAGCGGCCGGGGTCCTGCACGAAGTAGATGCACGCCGCGTCGACGTGGTGGTAGGCGGTGGCCACCTCCGGGTACTCGGCGGCGACGAGATCGAAGGTCCGCTGCCAGAGATCGCCGGCGAAGGTCAGCACGTTCGTCTTGTGCACGAGCGTGAGGTGGTGGCGCTCCCGCGACCGGGCCAGGTCGAACGCGAAGCGGACGCAGCGCTCTACGCCCATCCGGGTGTTGACCGAACCCTGGGTCGCGACCTCGTGGGGGGTGTCCTTGCGGAGGAATCCGCCCTCGCCCGTGTAGGTGCCCTCGGTGTTCTCCCGGATGACCGTCATGTCGACACCGTCGTTGAACGCATTCGGACCGGCCTGGAAGGGACGCACGTTCACGTAGAGATCGAGAGCGAACCGCAGCCGCAGGATGATGCCGCGTTCGAGCACGCCCGGCGGGACGCCGGGATGACCCATCGCGCCCATGAGGATCGCGTCGGTGGCGCGGATCTCCTCGAGCACGGAATCGGGCAGCACCTCGCCGCTGCGGAGGTAGCGCTCGCCACCGAGGTCGAACGGCACGGCCTCGTAGTCGACCCCGGTCGCGTCGACGACGGTGAGCGCGGCGGCCGTCACCTCGGCGCCGATGCCGTCTCCCGGCAGGATCGCGAGTCGGTGGGTCACGATGGTCTCCTGATGAAAAGAGTTCTGACAACGAAAAACCGTCCGCCGGAGCGGACGGTCAGGAGCGAACGCCGGAGGTGGCGTTCGCTTACGGAATGACGACGATCTGCGAGGGCGAGGTCGGGCACATCACGGCTCAAGGGTAGCAGGCCCACGAAGACGGCCCCAACGGTTGACCCCCCGGAATTTCGCTGCTTGCATGGCGCTGAACACCGTTCAGCGCCTGCTGGCGGTGGCAAGGGGGGAATCGTGCGACTCCGAGGGTTCACGGGCGCGCTCGTGCTCACATTGGCTGTGGTGATCTTCGCCGCCGCGTGCAGCGAGAACCGCGACACGGCCGAGGACGGCGGCTCCCCGCTGGCGAGCACCGCCGCGTGTGACGAGCCCAACGTCATCGACTGCGCGTCCGACGACACCACGCTCGGGAAGCTCCCGAACGAGCCCGTCGCGGCCACCTCTGCGCCCATCACCGTCCACATGCTCAACAACGAGACCGGCGCCGCGAGCGCGTTCCCGGAGCTGAGCCTGGCCGACGAAGCCGGGATCGAGCTCATCAACACCGAGCTCGGCGGCGTCGACGGGCACCCGCTCGAGTTCGTGGTGTGCGACGTGAAGTTCTCACCGGAAGGGTCGCAGAGCTGCGCCCAAGAGGCCGTGAACGACGATGCCGTCGCCGTGCTCGGCGGGATCGACATCTTCGGCACGGGGATACCGATCCTCACCGACAACGGGGTGCCGTTCGTCGGCGGCATCCCGATCGCGTTCGACGCCGCTCGGAGTCCGGTCTCGTTCCAGTTCGGCGGGGGGACCTGGGGTGCCGCGGTGGGCTTCGCCGACTTCGCGGTGAAGGAACTGCAGGCGAAGAAGGTCAGCGTGATCTTCGCCGACTTCGGCTCGATCGCCGATTCCGCCGCGTACGCGAAGCGGGAGCTCCTCGAACTCGGCCTGCAGGAAGCCGACATCAAGATGGTGCCCACCGCGGTCGTGCAGACCGACTACGTCACGCCCATCACCGCCGCGAACGAGGGCTCCCCCGACGTGATCATCGCCCTCACGGCCGGCGACGGATGCGTCCCGACGTTCAAGGCGGTCCAGGACCTCCAGGTGGAGGCAGCGGTCATGTACACCGGTTCGTGCGCCGCACCGGCCGTCCTCGCGAGCGCGGGCGACGCGGCCACCGAGGGCGCCTACTTCAACGTCGAGGGTCCCATCGGCGAGGGCGATCCCGACACCCTGCTCTACAGCTGGACGATCGAGAAGTACGGCGAAGGAGTCGACGCACAGGGCGCGGGAACGGTGAGCTTCCGCTCGCTCATGAACCTCTACGTCGCGATGAAGGAGATCGGTTTCGAGAACCTGAGCCGCGACGCGATTCTCGAGCACTTCCGGGCCGCCCGCGACGCCCCGAACTTCATGGGTCACCCCTACACGTGCAACGGTGACCAGATCCCCGATCTGCCGGCGATGTGCGCGCCGCAGCAGATCATCGCCCAGCGCAAGAACGGCGAGCTGGTCCAGGCCTCCGACTGGATCGACGTCCCGGCGCTGGTCAAGGCCTGGCAGTAGCCCCGGCGTGATCGAGTACGGGTGATCGACTACGGGGGATACCTGCTCCTCGGACTGGGGAGCGGCGCAGTCATCGCAAGCCTTGCGCTGGGCCTGGTCCTCACGTACCGCGCGTCGGGGGTGGTGAACTTCGCCCATGCCGCGACCGGCATGTACCTCGCGTTCGCGTTCTACGAGCTGCGCGAGACGGGTGACCTCGTCCTGCCGATCCTCGGCCTGCCGTCGCGGGTCCACGTCGTCGACACGCCGACGGTCTTTACCGCGTTCCTCACCATCACGGTGCTCTCGGCGATCGTCGGCCTGCTCGTGTACGTGCTGGTGTTCCGTCCCCTCCGGGCCGCACCGTCGGTGGCGAAGGTCGCGGCGTCGCTCGGGCTGTTGCTCTACTTCCAGGCGCTCGTGCAACTGCGGTTCGACCAGCAGGGCGCGAGCAACTTCTCGGTCACCTCCGTGCTCCCCGGCGGTGCGGTCGACGTACTCGGCGTGCGCGTCCCCGTCGACCGCTTCTGGCTCGCGGGGCTCGTCCTCGCGGTGACCGCACTGCTCTGGGCGATCTTCCGCGTCACCCGCTTCGGGCTGAGCACCCGCGCCGCGGCGGAGTCGGAGAAGGGAGCCCTGCTGGTCGGCCTCGCGCCCGACCGGCTGGCCGCATGGAACTGGATGGCCGCGACCATGCTCGCCGGCGCGGCGCTCATCCTCACCGCGCCGGTTGCGGGGCTGAACTCCACCACCACGAGCCTGCTGATCGTCCCCGCGCTCGCCGCGTTGCTGCTCGGCAACCTCTCGTCGTTCCCGGCCACCGCGATCGCCGGACTCGGCATCGGCATGGCGCAGTCGGTGATCTTGCGGGTCGTCACCACCTCCGCGTGGATCCCCGACTGGGTCCCGCGCGGCGGGGTGCAGGCCGGCCTCCCCTTCCTCGTGATCCTCGTCGTGATGGCCCGCCGCGGCGACGCGCTCCCGACCCGCGACTCCCTGGCGCAGGCCCGCTTCCCCGAATCCCGTCGGCCCGTGCACCCGATCGTCATGGTCGCGGTGCTCGGCGTCGTCGCGAGCATCGGTCTGCTCACCTTCGACAGCAACGCCCGGCTCGGGTTGATCATCACGCTCGTCAGCGCGGTGATCTGCCTCTCCTACGTGGTACTGACCGGGTTCGTGGGCCAGATCTCCGTCGCCCAGATGGCGATCGCCGGGATCGCCGGCTTCATGACCGCCAACCTGAGCGCCGACCACGGCATCGGGTTTCCGTTCGCGCCGCTCCTGGCCATCGCGATCGCCACCGGGATCGGTCTGCTCGCCGGGCTCCCGGCGGTCCGCTTGCGCGGCATGAACCTTGCGATCGCCACCCTCGCCTTCGCGGTTGCGGTCGAAGAGCTGGTGTTCAAGAGCACCGCCTTCAGTGGTGGCCTCGGCGGGACGCGGGTTCCCCGCCCGGAGCT
>JBBRHS010000090.1:0-9364 GCA_038222385.1 Acidimicrobiia bacterium | reverse complement strand
CCTCGTCGAGACGCTGACGGTGGTGGTCTTCGTCCTCGTCCTCCGCCACCTCCCGGAACGCTTCCCGGTCCAGGGGTGGCGCCTCGCGAACGCCGGCCGAGCGACCGTGGCGATCGGCCTCGGCACGTTCGTCACGCTCTTCACGCTCGTGGCGGGGGGATCACGAGACCTCGGAGGGATCTCGGAGGGCCTGGTCGACCGCGCGCTCCCGGAGGGCGGCGGTCGGAACGTCGTCAACGTCGTGCTCACCGACTTCCGGGCGCTCGACACCCTCGGTGAGATCTCGGTCCTGACCGTCGCGGCGCTCGGCATCACCTCGCTCCTGCTCGCCGGACGCAGACGACGTGCGCCGGAATCCAGCGTCGGCACCGAGGAGCCGGAGTGAACCGCGCTCGGTCGCTCATCCTCGACGTCGGGGTGCGCACCGTCTTCCACACGGTGTTGCTGCTGTCGCTCTTCTTCTTGTTCTCCGGCCACAACGCGCCGGGGGGCGGTTTCGTCGGCGGGCTCGTCGCCGGCGCGGCATGCGTGCTGCAGGACGTCGCAACCGGGTTCGACCCATCGCTCCGCAAGACCGTCGTCGGTCCCGAGTCGGTCCTCGGGTTCGGCCTGCTCGTCGCGGTCGTCACCGGCCTCGCCGGCCTCGTCGGCGGGGCCGGGTTCCTGGAGAGCGGAACGGTCTCGGCGGCCCTGCCGGTCATCGGCACGGTCAAGGCGACGTCGGCCCTCGTGTTCGACGTTGGCGTCTACCTCGTCGTCCTCGGCGTCGTGCTCACCATCGTCGAACGCCTCGGCGAGGAGCCGGAAGGATGAGCGCCGCGCTCGCCATTGGTGCCGGCGCCCTCGTCGCGTGCGGCACCTACCTCGTCCTGCAGCGGACGCTGACGAGAGTGATCATCGGGTTCGCGCTCCTGGCGCACGGCGCCAATCTCGTGCTGCTCGCCGCCGGTGGCCGCGCGGGCCGACCGCCGATCGTCGGCGGCGACCCGGGCCCATTGGCCGATCCGCTGGCCCAAGCGATGATCCTGACCGCCATCGTCATCACGTTCGGTGTGACCGCGTTCATGCTCGCCCTCGCGTACCGCAGCTGGCAACTGTCGCATGACGACCTGGTCGAGGACGACCTCGAGGACCGTCGGATCGCGCGGCTCGGCAACGAGACCGGCCCGGAATGAGGACCCTGCTCGCGCTCCCCGTCGCACTCCCGCTCCTCGGTGCAGCGGTGTCGCTCATCTTCCGTGGTAGGCGCGTCGCCCAGCGTGCGATCGGGATCGTCGCCGTTGCATCGACGGTGGTCGTCTCGCTCGCGATCCTCGTACGGGTCGAAGCCGACGGTCCGCAGGCAACGCAGGCGGGGAACCTCGCGGCGCCCTTCGGCATCACGCTGGTGGCCGACCTCTTCTCGGCGATGATGCTCGTCGTCTCGTCGGTGATGCTGCTCGCGGTGTTGGTGTATGCGATCGGCCAGCGTGGAACCGACGAGGAAGCGGGCGTGTTCCACCCCGTGTATCTCGTGCTCGCGGCGGGCGTCGGCCTCTCGTTCCTGGCCGGCGACCTGTTCGACCTCTTCGTGGCGTTCGAGGTGATGCTCACGTCGAGCTACGTGCTGATCACACTGGGTGCGTCGCGGGCGCAGGTCCGCTCGGGCATGACCTACGTGGTGATCAGCCTCTTCGCCTCCGTGCTGTTCCTGCTCGTGATCGGGTTCATCTACGCGGCGACCGGCACGCTGAATTTCGCTGACCTCGCGAGCAAGATCGAGGCGGTGCCGTCGGGGATCCGCACCGCGATGGCGCTCATGGTGTTCGTCGTGTTCGGGATCAAGGCAGCGATCTTCCCGCTCTTCTTCTGGCTTCCCGACTCGTATCCCACCGCGCCCACGCCGATCACGGCGATCTTCGCGGGCCTGCTCACGAAGGTCGGCGTCTACGCCATCATTCGCACCGAGACACTGCTGTTCTTTCCCGACCTCGAACGGGTCTCGACGTTCGTGCTCGTGATCGCCGGCCTGACGATGGTCGTCGGTGTCCTCGGGGCGATCGCGCAGAACGACATCAAGCGGATCCTGAGCTTCCACATCGTCAGCCAGATCGGCTACATGATCCTCGGTCTGGGCTTCTTCACGGTTGCCGGTCTCGCGGGTGCGATCTTCTACATCGTCCATCACATCGTGGTGAAGACTTCGCTCTTCCTCGTCGGTGGGCTGGTCGAGCACGGTACGGGGACCGGCGCACTCGCGAAGGTCGCGGGGCTCGCGAAGCGCTCGCCTCTCCTGGCGCTGCTGTTCCTCGTTCCCGCGTTGAGCCTTGCGGGGGTGCCCCCCTTCTCGGGCTTCGTCGCCAAGCTCGCGCTCCTCGAGGCCGGCTTCGCGGTGGATCAGTGGGTCGTGGTGGGGGTGAGCCTGGTCGTGAGCGCCCTGACGCTCTTCTCGATGACGAAGATCTGGTCGGGGGTGTTCTGGGGCGAGGTCGAGCCGGCGGTCGAGCCCGGGAACCTTCGCCTCCGGGCCCCGCGGCTCATGACGCTGTCGACGGCGGTCCTTGTGGTGTGCACCCTCGCGATCACCGTCGCCGCCCGCCCCATCTTCGACCTCAGCACGCGCGCCGCGACCGACCTGGTCGATCCCCGTGCGTACGTCCGGGAGGTGACCGGCAGATGAGCGACGGGGAGATGACCGGCGGGAAGATGACCGGACGCGTGGTCATGGCGGGATGGCTCACCGTCGTGTGGGTGGCGCTCTGGGGCGAGCTCAGCGTTGGCAACGTCCTGGCGGGAGCGCTGCTCGGCCTCCTGCTCGCTGCGCTGTTCCCGCCCAGCCGCTCGATGCGCCCGTTCGTGCGTCCGACGGCGCTGCTCCGGCTCGCGCTCGTCTTCAGCTGGCGGCTCGTCGCCGCGAGCGCGGTCGTCGCGTGGGAGGTCGCGACGCCCAGGAACCGGATCAACGAAGGGATCGTGGCGGTGCCGATCTGCGGCGGTTCGGACCTCTTGGTGACGTTGTTGGCGAACGCGGTCTCACTCACACCCGGAACGCTGACGCTCGACCTCGACCGACCCGCGAACATCCTGTACGTCCATGTCCTCCACCTGCGCGATCTCGAATCCGTGCGGCGGGATGTGCGGTCGCTCGATGCGCTCGTGGTGAAGGCCTTCGGAGACGCCGATGCGCTCGCGATGCTCGAATCGGCACCACACGACCCAGGAGCTCCCCGATGACCGCCGTCACGTCCATCTGCCTCGCGATGCTCGTCCTCTCCGCGACCCTGTGCATCGCGCGGGTGATCCGACCGGGGTCCTCGCTCGCCGACCGGATCGTCGCGCTCGACTCACTCCTCATCGTGATCGTCGGCGGACTCGCGGTGTACACGGCGCGCATCGACGACGGGGTGTTCCTCGGTGTTCTCGTCGTTGCCGCGCTCCTCGGGTTTCTCGGGACCGTCACCGTCGCGCGCTACATCGAGAGGAGGGGAGCGTGAGTCCGCTCGAGGGCATCGGAGCGCTGCTGATGCTCACGGGATCCGCGCTCAGCCTCCTCGCCGGGATCGGGTTGCATCGGTTCCCCGACGTGTTCGCACGCATGCACGCCGCCACCAAGCCCGCGACGCTCGGCACCGTCCTCCTGCTCGCCGGGGCCGCGGTCATCGTCGACGACGCCCGGGTTACCGCCGCGCTCACGCTCGTCGCGGCCTTTCAGTTCATCACCGCACCCGTCGGAGCCCACATGGTCGGGCGGGCGGCCTACCGTGCCGGGACCGAGCTGAGCTCGTCGACGTCGATCGACGAGCTCGCAGCGGCGCAGGGAACCGCAGCCGCCGCCGAACCGCCCGACGACGATCGTCGCGATGAGTCCGACGGTCCGAATCGGGGCTAGGCCGCCCGATACACTCGCGCCCCTCATGGACACCTCGATCGAGACGCTTCCCGAGAACAAGGTCCGCCTGCACGTCGCCGTTCCGGCAGCCGAGTTCGACAAGGCGCTCGACGCGGCCTTCCGCAAGCTCGCCCGGGAGGTGCGGATCCCGGGGTTCCGACCCGGCAAGGCTCCCCGCAAGCTGCTCGAGGCCCGCCTCGGCACCGAGATCGCCCGGGACCAGGCGCTGCGCGATGCCGTGCCCGAGTACTACCGCGACGCGATCACGAGCGAAGCGCTCGACGCGATCGCACCACCCGAGATCGAGATCACGGCCGGCGAAGAAGACGGAGACGTCGAGTTCGATGCCGTTGTCGAGCTGCGGCCCGTCGTCGAGCTCGAGGGGTACCGGAACCTCACGGTGACCCTCGACGACTACGAGGCGCCCGACGACGCCGCGCTCGACAACCAGGTCGAGTCCCTCCGCGAGCGCTTCGCCGACCTCGCGGAGTCGGAAGACCCGCTCACCGACGACGACTACGCCCAGATCGACATCAAGGGCTTCGTCGACGACGAGGTGGTCGACGGACTGACTGCTACCGACTTCCTCTACGCGGTCGGCTCCGACTCGATCGTGGCCGAGCTCGACACCGAGCTCCACGGGAAGCGCCCCGGCGACATCGTCGAGTTCACGGCGACGCTCACCGACCGCTTCGGTGAGCGTGAGGGCGACGAGGTGTCGTTCCAGGTGCTGGTGAAGGAAGCCAAGAAGAAGGTGTTGCCCGAGCCCACCGACGAGTGGGTCTCGGAGGTCACCGAGTTCGAGACGCTGGAAGAGCTCCGGACCGACCTGGGCAACCGGCTCGAGATGGTGTCGAAGATGCGGGCCCGGATGGCGATGCGTGAGCGCGTGCTCGAGGTCGCGTCCGACCTGGTGCCGGTGCTCCCGCCCGAACCGCTCGTCCGTTCCGAGATGGAGCGTCGCCTCCACGAGTTCGCCCACCAGCTCGAGAACCAGGGCGGGAACATCCCCGGGTACCTCGAGGCGACCGGACAGAGCCAGGAAGAGCTGATCGGGGTGATCCGGGCCGGCGCCGAGAAGGCGGTGCTCGCCGACCTGGCCCTGCGGGCCGTCGTGGCCCAGGAAGGGATCGAGGCGTCGGAGGAAGACGTCGACGCCGAGGTCGCGAAGTTGGCCGAACAAGTCAAGGAAAAGCCCCAGAAGGTGCGCCGCCAACTCGAACAGCGGGGTGCCCTCGACGCACTACGATCTGATCTCGCACGGGGGAGCGCCATGCAGCTCCTCATCGACGGTGCTGATGTGGTCGACGGCGACGGCAACCCAATCGACCTCAGCCTCCCCGAAGAGGACCTCGACACCGACACCCCCGATGCGCCACCCGAAGAAGCAGCAACAGCAGCAGCGGAAGAGGAGCCCGAGGCGTGAGCCACCCGATCAGCGGTCAAGTGATCCCGAACTTCATCGAGCAGACGAACCGGGGCGAGCGTGCGCTCGACCCGTACACGAAGCTCTTCAGTGAGCGCGTCGTGTACCTGGGAACGCCCATCGACGACTTCGTCGCCAACGCGATCGTCGCCCAGCTCCTGACGCTCGAGAGCGACGACCCCGACAAGGACATCTCCCTCTACATCAACTCGCCCGGCGGTGAGATCACGGGACTGTTCGCGATCTACGACACGATGCAGTTCATCAAGTGCGACGTGAGCACGATCTGCCTCGGCCAGGCCGCATCGGCTGCTGCGGTGATCCTCGCCTCCGGCGCGGCCGGGAAGCGCTTCGTGCTCCCGCACGCCCGCATCCTGATCCACCAGCCCCACGGTGGCGCCTCCGGCCAGGCGGTCGACATCGAGATCCAGGCGAAAGAGATCAGCCGCATGCGGTCACTCCTCGACGAGATCCTCGCCCACCACACCGGCCAAGACGTCGCCAAGATCGCCAAGGATACCGACCGCGACTTCATCATGAGCGCGCTCGAGGCCAAGGAATACGGCATGGTCGACGAGGTCATCACAAACCGCGACCTTGCGGCAGTACCGGTCCCGGCCGGCGTGAGCTGAGCGCAGGGCAGTCGGCGGGACAAGGGGGAGCGCGTGGCGAAGTTCGGTGACGGCGGCGACCTGCTCAAGTGCTCCTTCTGCGGGAAGAGCCAGAAGCAGGTCAAGAAGCTCATCGCCGGTCCCGGCGTGTACATCTGCGACGAGTGCATCGACCTCTGCAACGAGATCATCGAGGAAGAGCTCTCGCAGAGCACCGAGGTCAAGTTCGACGAGCTGCCCAAGCCCCGGGAGATCCTCGAGTACCTGAACGGTTACGTGATCGGCCAGGACCAGGCCAAGAAGATCCTCTCGGTCGCGGTCTACAACCACTACAAGCGGGTGCAGGCCGGCGCCTACGGCGATCCCGACGTCGAGCTGCAGAAGTCGAACATCTTGCTCATCGGCCCGACCGGTTGCGGCAAGACCCTCCTCGCGCAGACCCTCGCCCGGATGTTGAACGTTCCGTTCGCGATCGCCGACGCCACCGCGCTCACCGAGGCCGGCTACGTCGGCGAAGACGTCGAGAACATCCTCCTGAAGCTGATCCAGGCCGCCGACTACGACGTCAAGAAGGCCGAGACCGGGATCATCTACATCGACGAGATCGACAAGATCGCGCGGAAGGCCGAGAACCCGTCGATCACCCGCGACGTCTCCGGTGAAGGGGTGCAACAGGCCCTGCTCAAGATCCTGGAGGGCACGACGGCGTCGGTGCCCCCGCAGGGAGGTCGAAAGCACCCGCACCAGGAGTTCATCCAGATCGACACCACGAACGTCCTGTTCATCTGCGGCGGTGCTTTCGCGGGTGTGGAGAAGATCATCGAGAGCCGGCTCGGCAACAAGGGTCTCGGCTTCCACGCCGACATCCGCCGCTCGTCGGAGAAAGACGTCGGCGAGCACCTCACGAAGTTGCTCCCCGAGGACCTGCTGAAGTTCGGCCTCATCCCCGAGTTCATCGGCCGGCTCCCGGTGATGAGCGCAGTGCACCCCCTCGACCAGGAAGCCCTCGTGCGCATCCTCGTCGAACCGAAGAACGCGCTCTTGAAGCAGTACCAGAAGTTCTTCCACTTCGACGACGTCGACCTCGTGTTCACCGACGACGCGCTCCAGGCCGTCGGCGACGAAGCGCTGAAGCGGGGCACCGGAGCCCGAGGGCTGCGTGCGATCCTCGAAGAGGTGCTCCTCGAGGTCATGTACGACCTCCCGAGCCGGACCGACGTCACCCAGTGCGTCGTCGACCGCAACGTCGTGCTCGACAAGGTGAGCCCGACTCTCGTCACCTCCGACGAAGCCGGCCGCCGCACTGCCTGATGTCTGGTCGACTCCGGCTGCGTCGCCTCGATCGCTCACCCATTGGCGCGCCGTGACGATGTCCGGCGACTCCGCCTACGTCTCCTGACCCTCACGATCGCCTTCCTAGACTCGGGGGGTATGTGGAGCGAGCGGAAGCAGACGGACGGGTCGCGTGACTGACGAGCGAGTGGAACGAATGGTGCCGGAGAAGCCCTCGCTCGACGATCTCGAATCGCGGTGGGGTGCACGGTGGGAGGCCGACGGCACCTACCGGTTCGACCGGTCGAAGGTGCGCGCCGAGATCTACTCGATCGACACGCCACCGCCCACGGTGAGCGGCTCCCTGCACATGGGTTCGTTGTTCGGCTACGTCCACACCGACGCGATCGCCCGGTACCGCCGGATGCAAGGCCTCGAGGTCTTCTACCCGATGGGGTGGGACGACAACGGCCTGCCGACCGAGCGCCGGGTGCAGAACTACTTCGGGGTGCAGTGCGACCCGTCGCTGCCCTACGACCCCGACTACACGCCCCCCGAATCGCCTCCCGGAGCTTCGGGGAAGAAGTCGAAGGACCGACCGATCCCCTTGCCGCGGCGCAACTTCGTCGACCTGTGCCTGCGGTTGACCGCGGAAGACGAGCAGGCCTTCGAACACCTGTGGAAGCGGGTCGGCCTCTCGGTCGACTGGGACCTGACGTACACGAGCATCGGCGACGACGCGCAGCGCGCGTCGCAGCGCGCGTTCCTGCACAACCTCGCGCGGGGCGAGGCCTACCAGTCGGAGGCACCGACGCTCTGGGACGTCGACTTCCGCACCGAGGTGGCCCAGGCCGAGCTCGAGGACCGGGAGATGCCCGGCGCATACCATGCGCTGCGCTTCGCCGGCACCGACGGGGCCGGTTCGGATGGCTCGGGCGACATCGTGATCGAGACCACGCGCCCCGAGCTGATCCCCGCGTGCGTCGCGCTGGTCGCCCACCCCGACGACGTGCGATTCGTGCCGCGCTTCGGCCAGACCGTGCGCACCCCGCTGTTCGGTGTGCCGGTTCCGGTGCTCGCGCACCCGCTCGCCGATCCCGAGAAGGGGTCGGGGATCGCCATGATCTGCACGTTCGGCGACACGACCGACGTCGTGTGGTGGCGCGAGCTCCAGCTCCCGACCCGCAACGTGATGGGACGCGACGGCCGCCTGCTCGAAGCGTCACCCCCGTGGGGCGACGACACCGACGACGAGGCCGACGCGCGCTACGCCGAGCTCGCGGGCAAGACCGCGAAGCAGGCGCAGCGTCGGATCGTCGAGATGCTCGAGGAGTCGGGCGATCTCGTCACCGAACCGAAGCCCATCACCCATCCGGTGAAGTTCTACGAGAAAGGCGACCGGCCGCTCGAGATCGTGAGCAGCCGGCAGTGGTACATCCGCAACGGCGCCCGCGACGACGACCTGCGGGCGCGGCTCCTCGAGCGCGGCCGCGCGCTCGCGTGGCACCCGCCGACGATGTGCAGCCGGTACGAGTCGTGGGTCGAGGGCCTCAACTCCGACTGGTTGATCAGTCGGCAGCGGTTCTTCGGTGTGCCCTTCCCCGTCTGGTATCCGGTCGGAGCCGACGGCGAGCCCGACTTCGCCGCGCCGATCCTCGCAACCGAGGACCGCTTGCCGGTCGACCCGTCGAGCGATGTCCCCGACGGCTACACGGGGTCGCAGCGCGGGGCTCCGGGCGGGTTCGTCGGTGACCCCGACATCATGGACACCTGGGCGACGTCGTCGTTGACCCCGCAGATCGCGACGGGCTGGGGGACCGACCCGGACCTCTTCGAGCGGACGTTCCCGATGGACCTGCGGCCCCAGGGCCCCGAGATCATCCGGACCTGGTTGTTCTCGACGCTGCTCCGGTCGCTCCTCGAGCACGGCACCGCACCGTGGACCGACACGAGCATCAACGGGTGGATCCTCGATCCCGACCGCAAGAAGATGTCGAAGTCGAAGGGCAACGTCGTCACTCCGATCGGCGTGCTCGAGCAGTTCGGCTCCGACGCCGTGCGCTACTGGGCGCTCAGCGGCCGGCCGGGGGTCGACACCGCGCTCGACGAGGGCCAGATGAAGGTCGGCCGACGTCTGGCGATCAAGGTGCTCAACGCGTCGAAGTTCGTGTTGGGTGTGATGGGGGA
>JBBRHS010000089.1:0-9370 GCA_038222385.1 Acidimicrobiia bacterium | reverse complement strand
CGTCCTCCTCACCCACGCCCACGAGGACCACGCCGGTGGCCTGGCGTTCCTGCTCCGTGACCTCTCGGTGCCGATCTACGGATCGAAGCTCTCGCTCGGCCTGGCCAAGAACCGTATCGAGGAGGCCGGCCTCATGGGCCGTACCCAGATGATCCCGGTGGAGGACGGTGAGCGGATCCAGATCGGTCCGTTCGACTGTGAGTTCATCCCGGTCACCCATTCGGTGCCGCACGCGTTCGCGATCGCGTTCCACACCCCGGTCGGCACGATCCTCCACACCGGCGACTTCAAGCTCGACCTCACCCCGGTCGACGGCCGCACGACCGACCTCGCCCACATCGGCGAGATCGCGAAGCGCGAGGGCGGAATCCGGCTGCTCCTCTCCGATTCCACCAACGCGGAGCGGCCCGGGTACACGCCCTCGGAGTCGACCGTGGGCGCCGCGATGCGCACGGTGTTCCGTGACCACCCCGACCGGCGGATCATCGTCGCGAGCTTCGCGTCGCACCTCCACCGGGTGCGCCAGGTCGCCGAAGCCGCGCTCGAGGCCGGCCGCAAGATCGCCTTCCTCGGCCGCTCGATGGTCAACAACGTGACCCTCGCCCGCGAGATGGGCCTGCTCGACGTCCCGGTGAAGAGCGTGATCGACATCTCCGAGACGGCCAAGCTCCCGCCCGGCCAGGTGTGCGTCATCTGCACCGGCTCCCAGGGCGAGCCGCTCAGCGCGCTCTCGCTCATGGCGGCGCGCGAGCACAAGTTCGTGAAGATCAGCGACAGCGACGTGGTCGTGATCTCGGCCCACGCGATCCCGGGCAACGAGGTGAACGTGACGCGCGTGATCGACGCGTTGTGGCGGGCCGGCGCCGAGGTGATCCACGGCGGCGACGCCCCGGTGCACGTGTCGGGCCACGCCTCGCAGGAAGAGCTCAAGTTCATCCTCAGCCTCACCAAGCCCGACTACTTCGTGCCCGTGCACGGCGAGTACCACCACATGATCAACCACGCGCGTCTCGCGACCGCGGGCGGTATCGCCGAGGACCACGCGATCGTGTGCGAAGACGGCGACCGCCTCACGCTCTACAAGGACCGGATGGAGGTCGAGCGGGGTGCGGTGCCGGCCGGCTACCTCTTCGTCGACGGCATCGTCGGCGACGTCGGCCACGGAGTGTTGCGTGACCGCCAGAACCTCGCCGAGGAGGGTGTGGTCGTCGTGATCGTCACGCTCGACAAGAAGTCGGGTGAGGTCGTGACCGGGCCCGAGATCGTCACCCGTGGCTGGGTCCACGCCCCGGAAGCCGAGGCACTGCTCGAAGAGGCGAGGCAGGCGGTGCTCAGGTCGATCGAGGACGCGACCAGCGAGGGCATCACCGACCTCGACACCATGCGCCGTCATGCCCGTAAGGGCCTCGGTCGCTTCATCCACGACAAGACGAAGCGTCGCCCGACGGTCATCCCCGTGGTCATGGAAGTCTGACCGCCCGTGTCGGAACGCTCGTAGATGGCGACGATCCGCGACTGGTCGAACTTCATCGCCGGTCGCACCGCGCTCGTCACCGGTGGGGGCGGGGGAGTAGGCCGCGCGATCGCGATCCAGATGGCGCGGGCGGGCGCGGAGGTCTGGGTCAATGACGTGCACCTGGACCGGGCCGAGAAGGTGTGTACGGAGATCGAGGCCGAACGGTTGATAGCGCATCCGGTCGTGGCCGACGTCACCGACCGCGACGCCGTACTCGCGATGCACGAGGCGACCGGCTCGCTCGACATCCTCGTGAACAACGCGGGGATACCGGTCGAGGGGTTCCCGATCAAGTCGTTCGTGGAGACCGGCCCCGAGGAGTGGGATCCCCTCATCCGGTTGAACCTCGCCGCGGTGCTCAACGTCACCCGCACCTACCTGCCCGGCATGATCGAGCGACGGTGGGGCCGGGTACTCACGATCGTGTCCGACGCCGGCCGGCGCGGGGAGCGCAAGCAGGTCGTCTACGGCGCGGCGAAGGCCGCCGCGATGGGCTTCTCCCGCGGCCTCGCCGCCGAGGTCGGACGCGATGGTGTGACCGTGAACTGCATCGCGCTCGGGACCATGAACCACGGTCAGATGGCCGACGCGCTCGCCGCCGATCCCGCGCTCGAGGCGAAGTTCGCACGGGCCTATCCCGTCGGGAGGTTGGGGACCCCCGCCGACCCGGCACCCCTCGCAGTGCTCCTGTGCAGCGACGCCGGCGAATGGATCACCGGTCAGGTGTACCCGGTCGACGGCGGATACGCCCCCGCATTGTGAACGAAGTCTGAGTACCCTCGCCGGGTGATGGACCTTCCCCCGGGGTACCGGCTGCGAGCACCGCGCCCGCGTGACGCGCCCGAGGTCGCGGCGGTCGTCGTCGCCCACGACATCGCCGACTTCGGTGAGCCCGATTTCAGTGAGCACGACCTCCTCGACGACTGGGAGCGGCCGCGCTTCGAACTCGAGCGTGACGCCTGGGTCCTCGTCGGTCCGACGGGCCGGCTGGTCGCGTACGCCTTCGTGTGGCAGGCCGAGCCGGGGACCCAACTCGAAGCCGACGCGTTCGTCGCGCCGGAGTACGGCGGTCGGGGTCTCGGCGGTCAGCTGATCGATCTCGTCGAGACCCGCGCGGTCGAGATCGCGTCGGGGTCGACCGCGCCGGAGGTCACTCTCGGGATGTACGCGTCGCGCGCCAACACCGCGAAGCGCGACCTCCTCGAACACCGCGGTTACACGCCGGTGCACACCCGCCTGCGACTGAAGGTCGACCTGGCCCGGCGCGAGACGGAAGCCGAGGCTGCGGTGTCGCCCGACATCGTGGTGCGAGAGTTCGATCCGGAGACCGACGAGGATTCCGTGCGCGAGGTGATGGACGAAGCCTTCCTCGGCCGAGCGCGCTACTCCCGCCGCCGGGTCGACGAGTGGCTCGACCTCCGCGTCCGTCATCCCGCGTTCGACCCGAAGCTCTGGCGGGTCGCCGTCGCCGGCGATCAGCAGCTCGTCGGCGCGATCCTCGTCTACGACGTCGGCGGCACGGGCTACGTGAGCAGCGTCGGGGTGCGCGACCAGTGGCGTCGCCGCGGTGTCGGCCAGGCTCTGCTGGCCGAGGCGTTCGCCGCACTCCGTGACCGGGGTCAGATGCGGGTGGTGGTGGAGGTCGACGCCGATGCGGCCTCGGGCGCCCGCCGGCTCTACGAGCGGGTCGGGATGCGCGTGTCCGAGGAACACGACTGGTTCGAGAAGCAGGTCCCCTTCCCCACCGCCTGATCCCCGCACCCCCCCGATCCCCGCACCCCCCCGATTCCCGCACCCCCCGGAGTTCGGCGCGTTTCGGGCCTATGAGTGCCGCAACGCGCCGAACTCGCCGGTCGATGGGGCGTCAGGGGCGGAATCCGACCACCGTCCGACCACCGTGTGTGGTTGGTGGTCCCTGTGTTACTGGTGTTGCCACTGTTAATCTGGCCCCGTGGCCGCCCCCCGCAAGCGCAGCAGCTCGAAGCCCAGCCCTTCGTCGGCATCGAAGGGCCGGACCGCGACGAAGAAGCGGGCCCCCGCCAAGCGCCGGGCCCCGAAGGCGCTTCGTCGGCCGACGACCACCCGGCGCGGCCCCGCCCGCCCCTCGGCCGCCACCCGCGCCCGCGAGGCGATCGGCCGCCAGCTGGGCAGCCACACCGCTGATGTCGTCGGCATCCTCCTCATGGCGTTCGGTGCGCTCACCGCCCTAGCCCTCGCGACCAACCTCGTCGGCCCCATCGGACGCGCGCTCGCGTCGGGCATCACGTTCTTCCTCGGTGGGGGCGCGTTCCTCGTTCCGGTCGCGTGCTTCGGTGCTGCCGTTCTCGTGCTCGCACCGCGCCGGACCGACGACGGCGAGGCGCCGGCGCCCGCGCCGTTGCGGATCGGACTCGGGATCGCGCTGGTCGTCATCGGGATCACCGGACTCCTGCACCTCGCCGGCAGCAGCCCGGCGATCGGCGCGGCGTCGGATGAACTCCGAGGCGCGGGCGGATTGCTCGGCGCCGCGGTCGGCGGACCGGTGCGTTCCGGCCTCGGCGACCTGGGAGCCGGGGTCGTCTTTCTCTGCATCGTGATCCTCGGGGCGCTCCTCGCGCCCGGGATCCCGCTCCGACAGGTCCTGGCCGCGATCTCGAAGGCGACGGTCGCGGTCGTGCACGCGATCCGCGACTGGCTCGAACCCGATGCGATCACCGCGGAACTCGTCGACGACGGCGAAGTGCTCGCGGCCGAGCCCGAGTCCGAGCCCGCGCGCAGAGTCACCGCGGCCCAGCTCTACGACCAGTTCGCCGACACCGAACCCGAACCCGAACCGGAACCGGAACCGGAACCGGTCGTCGACCTCGTCGAAGAGCTGCCCGATCCGACCGACGCCGATCTCGCGGCCGAGGATCTCCCGGCCGTCCCCGTCCCCGTTCCCTCCGCCGACGACGACATGTCGCAGCTCGCGATCGATCTCGGCCCGAGCCATCGCCCGCCGGTGTGGAAGCTCCCGCCGAAGACGATCCTGGCGCGCGGGACCGGCGGCAAGGTCGACCAGCGTGTCGTCCAGGCCGGCGGCCAGGTGCTCGAGGCGACGCTGCGCGAATTCGGCGTGGAGGCGAGCCTCATCGGCATGACCGTCGGGCCGACCGTCACCCGCTACGAGCTCGAGCTCGCGGCCGGGGTGAAGGTGAGCCGGGTCACCAGCCTCAACAAGGAGATCGCCTATTCGATGGCGAGCCACGACGTGCGCATCCTCGCCCCGATCCCCGGGCGGAGCGCGATCGGTGTCGAGGTCCCCAACAAGCAGCGTCCGCTCGTGACCCTCGGCGACGTGCTCGCGAGCGAGGAGGCCCGCAAGGCCACCAACCCGCTCGAGGTGGGTCTCGGGCGAGACATCGCCGGGCGCGACGTCATGATCGAGCTCGCCAAGATGCCCCACCTCCTCATCGCCGGAACGACCGGGGCCGGGAAGTCGAGCTGCATCAACAGCATCGTCACGTCGATTCTCATGCGGGCCACGCCCGAGCAGGTCCGCCTGATCCTCGTCGACCCGAAGCGCGTCGAGCTGGGCCGGTACGACGGTCTCCCGCACCTCCTCACCTCGGTGGTCACGAACCCGAAGAAGGCCGCGAACGCGCTCGACTGGGCCGTGCGCGAGATGGAGATGCGCTACGAGATGCTCGCCGAGGTCGGCACTCGCGACATCGACGGCTACAACGCGATGTTCGACCGCGGCGAGCTTCCCACCGAGGAAGACCCTGATCCGCACGGCGGGAAGAACTACGTCCGCCTGCCCTACATCCTGGTCGTCGTCGACGAACTCTCCGACCTGATGATGGTCGCGGCGCGCGATGTCGAGACCGCGGTCTGCCGACTCGCCCAGATGGCTCGCGCGGTCGGGATCCACCTCGTGATCGCGACCCAGCGCCCGTCGGTCGACGTCATCACCGGTCTCATCAAGGCCAACGTGCCGAGCCGGCTCGCGTTCAAGGTCCGTAGCGTCACCGACTCCCGCGTCATCCTCGACCAAGCCGGCGCGGAGAAGCTCGTCGGTCAGGGCGACATGCTGATGATCACGCTGTCGTCGAGCCTCGGTCAGCGGATCCAGGGCGCCTGGGTCGACGAGGAGTGCGTGCGCAAGGTGGTCGCGCACTGGCGACGCCAGGCTCGCCAGCCGAACTACGTCGAGGGCATCGCCGAGGACACCGCCTCGGGCTCGGGCGGACTCGGCGGCGACATGGACGGCGACGACGACCTGCTCGACCAGGCCATGGAGCTCGTCGTGACCGGCGGCCTCGGCTCGACGAGCATGCTGCAGCGCAAGCTCCGCGTCGGCTTCGCCCGCGCCGGTCGTCTCATGGACCTGCTCGAGCAACGGGGTGTGGTCGGTCCGTCGGAGGGCTCGAAGGCCCGCTCTGTCCTCATGACGAGCGAAGAGCTCGACGAGCTGCGATCGAAGGCGTGATTCCGCGGTGGCGGCTCGATCGCTCACCCATTCGACTTCTGTGTGGGCGTGTCCGCCGCCTCCGCTCCTTCTCCTGAGCTAGGCGAGGCAGCGGTAGGCGGCTGCGGCGAGCAGGTGGGCTCGGGAGTCGACCGTGCCGAACTCGAGTCGGTTCATCACGTACCCGAACCCGATCTCGGCGTCGGGATCGGCGAAGCCGAGTGAACCGCCCGCACCCGAGTGGCCGAACGCGGTCCGGCCGACCGGACCGATGGTCGGAGCCAGCATGAACCCGGTTGCGATCCGCATCGGGAAGCCGGTGATCACGTCGGCGTCGTCCGACTGCTCGCGCGTCGCGTCGGCGACGGTCGCGGCATCGAGCAGGCGCGCCCCGGAACCGGGTCCGTCGCCGAGCGGGCCGACGGTCGCCGCGTAGAGGCGCGCGACCGATCGGGCGTCGGAGATCCCGTTCGACGACGGCAGCTCGGCCGCGTGCAGGTCCCGCGTGTTCCACATGTCGCTGTACGAGAACAGTCCCGACGGACCCTGCATCGCCCGACCCGCGAGTGTGTCGGCGGGGTAGAACGCGGCGATCCCCTCGAGGACCGCGGAGGGAGGCGCGACGATCGGTGCCACCCGTGACTCCTCGGCCTCGGGGAGTCCGATCCAGCAGTCGAGGCCCAGCGGACTCGCGATCTCGTCGGCGAAGAACCGTCCGAGCGTGCGTCCGGTCACGCGGCGCACGACCTCACCGACGATGAACCCGTACGACCGCACGTGGTATCCCTGCGCTGTCCCCGGCTCCCAGTTCGGCGCCTGGGCCGCGATCGCCGCGACGACCGGCTCGCGGGAAACGACGTCGGCGAGCGTGAGTTCGCCGTCGATCGCGGCGAGTCCGGCGCGGTGCGACATGACCGTGCGGAGGGTGATCGCACCCTTGCCGTGCGTCGCGAACTCGGGCCAGACCGCGGCGATCGGGGCATCGAGGTCGAGTTCGCCGCGCTGAGCCAGGAGATGGGCACACATCGCAGTGATGCCCTTGGTGGTCGAGAACACGAGTTGGAGGGTGTTGCGGGCCCAGGGTCGCCGGGTCGCCCGGTCGGCGAGCCCGGCCCAGATGTCGACCACCGGCCGACCGGCCTGGTACATGCAGCAGGCGGCACCCACTTCGTTCCGTTCGGCGAAGTTCGCAGAGAACGCATCGGCCACCGAACCCCAGCCGGAAGCGATGACTCCATCGACGACGACGTCTGTGGCCACGGCCGACAGTGTACGGACAGCTCCCTTGTAGGATCCCCGGGTGCCGCGTTTCTTCGTCGAGACCCTGGGTTGCCCGAAGAACGCCGTCGATTCCGACAAGATCGTCGCTTCCTTGCTCGCCGACGGCCTGGAACCCGTGACCCACGTCGGGGACGCCGACCTCGTCGTGGTGAACACCTGTGCGTTCGTGGAGGCGGCCCGCCAGGAGTCGATCGACACCGCGCTCGCGTTGTCCGACGCCCGCAAGCCCGGCGCCCGCCTCGTGCTCACCGGATGCCTGGCCGAGCGGTACGGCGACGAGCTCGCGGCCGCGCTCCCCGAGGCCGACGCCGTGGTCGGGTTCGCCGGCGAGGGCTCGCTCAGCGAGGTCGTGCTCCGGGGTCGCAAGCCCACGGGAGTGCGCGACCTGCTCGAACTGCCCCGGCCCGCACCGTCGACCCCCTGGGCCTACGTGAAGGTGGCCGAGGGCTGCGACCGGGCCTGCGCCTTCTGCGCGATCCCGTCGTTCCGCGGTGCGCAGCGTTCCCGTTCCCCGGAATCGATCGAAGCCGAGGTCGCCGGACTGGTCGACGGGGGAGTGGCCGAGATCGTGCTGGTCGCCCAGGACCTCGCCTGGTACGGACGTGATGTCGACACGCCCGGCGCGCTCGCGCCGCTGCTGCGCCGGCTCGACCGGTTCTCGGCGCGCGGACTCGAACGGATCCGCCTCCTGTATCTGTATCCGAGCGAGGTGCGCGATCCGTTGGTCGCGACGATGCTCGACCTCCCGACCGTCGTGCCCTACTTCGACCTCTCGCTCCAGCACGCATCCGCGCCGCTCATGCGCCGCATGAAGCGCTGGGGCAACGGGGACCGGTTCCTCGACCTGATCTCGGGGATCCGCACCGCCGAACCGTCGGCGGCGTTCCGCTCGAGCTTCATCGTCGGGTTCCCCGGCGAGCGCGAGCGCGATCACGACGAACTGTTGCGCTTCCTCGCCGCGGCGCGCCTCGACTGGGCCGGGTTCTTCCCGTTCTCCGCCGAAGACGGCACCGCCGCGGCCACGATGGACGGCACGGTCGCCGACGACCTCATGGCCGAACGGCTGCGCGAGTGCAGCGAACTGCAGGACCCGATCACGCGTGACGCTCGCGATGCACTCCTCGGAACGGTCGTCGAGGTGCTCGTCGACTCCATCCCGAGGGCTTCGGACGAGGACGACGCCGACGTGGTCGTCGGTCGTACCCACCGGGAGGCGCCCGAGATCGACGGCGTCGTGCGACTCCACGGTGCGGGCTTCGCCCGACCCGGCGCGATCGTCACCGCTGAGGTCACCGGCGCGCTCGGTCCCGACCTCGAAGCCCGCGTCCTCGCGCCCGTGGCCCGAGTCACCGAGGGCGCAGCGTGAGCGAAGTGAAGCCGCCGGACGCATTCTCGGGAGGTGAAGTGGTGGGCGATCGAGGCGACGCAACGAAGCGAGCCATCCGGACGTGAATGCATCGGCGACGCCCGCACGCTCACGACGCTTCGGGACGAACGCAGTCGCCACGCCGGCGAACTTCGTCACCTGCGCCCGGATCGTGCTCGCCATCCCCACGCTGGTCCTCATCGCCGATCGCGGCGCGACCTGGCTCACGGTCGGACTGTGGTTCCTGCTCACCTCGACCGACGGAATCGACGGTTGGCTCGCCCGACGGGACGGCACCACCCGGTCGGGCGCCTTCCTCGACCCGCTCGCCGACAAGATCCTGATCCTCGGCGGGTTCATCGCGCTCGTCGTGCGGGGCGACGTGTGGTGGGTCCCGGTCGCGCTCATGGCCGCCCGCGAGGCCTTCGTGTCGGTGTACCGCTCGCTCGCGGCGCGTCGGGGCATCTCGCTCCCGGCCCGCCAGTGGGGCAAGTGGAAGGCATTCATCCAGATGCTCGCAGTAGGCATCGTGCTCTTCCCTCCGACGGCCGACGCTCACGCGCTCCAGGTGTTCGCGGTCTGGACTGCGGTTGCACTGACGATCGTCTCCGCACTCGACATCGTGCGGAGCGGCTGGGTCGAGGCCCGCGCCGACTGATCACCCGGTCGCGGCGTCGCCGGCCGGCTACCTGACCGCGATCATCCAGTGGGTCGACCATCGCCTCACCGACACGTGAACGCGTCACCACGCATCAACACCGGCGGAGCCGACCGACAC
>JBBRHS010000088.1:0-9438 GCA_038222385.1 Acidimicrobiia bacterium | reverse complement strand
GTCCGCACCGGAGACGGCACGCTGCACGAGCTCGACGTGCTCGTGCTCGCGACCGGATTCCACGCCGACGCGTTCATGCGCCCGATGCACGTGATCGGCCGCGACGGCCGCACCCTCGCCGACGCGTGGGCCGACCGTCCGAACGCCTACCTCTCGATCTCGATCCCCGACTTTCCCAACTTCTTCATGCTCAACGGCCCGAACGGCCCGGTCGGCAACTTCTCGATCATCGTGGTCGCCGAGCTCCAGTTCGGCTACATCGCCCAACTCATCGAGCGACTCCGCACAAGTGAGTGCACCGAGATCAACGCCACCCACGACGCGATGACCCAACTCGAAGCCGCGCGAGTCGCCGCCGCGCAGAACACCATCTGGGTCACCGGCTGCAACAGCTGGTACCTCGACGACCGCGGCATCCCCGCCACCTGGCCCTGGTCCTTCGCCCGCTTCCGCGAAGAGATGTCTGCCCCGAAGCCGGCAGCGTTCGAGTACCGCTGACGGCGCGTGCCGCGTGCCGTGCGGCGCGCGCGTCAGACCGTTGCGACGAATCGTTCGCGGAGGTGATCGTCGAGTGGTGGTGGTCTCGTGGAGAACACCGAACCGTCGGGCCGGTGGACGGTGAGTCCGGCGGGAACGGTGGGGTCTCTGCTGATCGACCATCGGTGCTCGTGGACCAACCGGTGGTGCTTGCGGCAGACGAGCGCCAGGTTGACCGTGGGTTGTTGGTGTGACCCCTTGTGGGACGGGTGACCGCAGCTGCATCGGGACCGTTCGACCTCTCGCCGGTTCCCCCGCCGCGGGGATGTCCGAAGCGACGATCGAAACCCACCCGCTCTACGCCGGTGTCACCGCCGCCCAGGTCCACGACGTGCGCCCGGCGGGGCAACTGGTGCGCGAGCTCATGCCGTAGGTCGAGATCCGCCCAGCCGACGCTCAACACAGCACTTCCCGGGTAGCAGTTGCATGTCACGCGTGGTGCGTAGTCTCTGGCCGTGTTCGAGAGCATCAGCCTCCGTGACGAGTCCGTTCCCGACCTCTTGGTCGTCGTGCGCCTCGGCTCGAACACGTTGCTCGATGAGCACCTGGTGAGAAGCACAGCCGAGTGTCATGCCAGGTGGGGGATCTGGGGGTTCTCCGTCCTGGAGGTGCCCGGCGGCGACTACGGCGCACTCGCCCGGCTACGCCCCATCGTCACGACCCGACGTCGTCTCCTTGTGGCGCACGGAGCCGATCTCATCGCATCGGGGTTCCCGCTGCTGTCCACGCTCGACGCTCCCCACTGGACGGTGACCCTGGCGGCGCCAACCTCGGAGGCGTTCGCTGCGGTGCGCAGCCACTTCGAGGGGCCGATCGAGAATCCGGCCTGGGTCGGTCGAACTCCACCGGTACCATGAGCAACGTGGGTGCCGAGCGTTACGACCTGTGGTTCGACCCGAACTCCGTCGGGGGAGACATGGTGGCCGAGTGCTGGATCAGCCACGGCCCACGCGCCGACGACGCGGACTTCGACCCCGCCCCCGGTGACTGGCTCACCGTGGGAGATGGTGACGAGACTCCGCTCCGGGCCCGGGTGGTCAGGCGCCAGGGTGACCGAGTGTCGGTGCAGATCCAGCTGAGCGCCGACAGCGCTGCCGTCGCCTGATCCGGGCCGTTCGTAATCCGCCGGGCGTGACGGCTGCTATCTCGTCGGATCAGCCGGACCGAGAAACCTGACAGGACGGGCGATTCGCCACCCGACCGAATCGGCCGGACAGCCCTACTCGGACTCTCGAGGCGATTCTGAATCCGGCGAGCCGCGCGTAGCCAGCGTGTGCTCACGCCGTGCCCGCGCCAGCATCGACGGCGCCCTTCTCGCGCCCGACCTCTCGTTCGTCGAGCACCGAGAGCGCGAGCAGGCGATAGGCGCGGACCATGTTCTCGAGCCCGTCGAGCTGCTCGTAGACGTCTTCCAGGACGCAGGTCGGCGCTTCACGAAGCGCATCCATGTGCTTCATTGCATAGAACATATGTTCGTATTGTCACAGGATCCGCGGAGATTGTCAGCCCTTGCCGGGAAATGTTCGTACGATCGGGCCGTGGCCGACGAGCGGATGCTTCGCCTTGCCGCCTTCCGGCACCTCGAAGAGCTGAGCGCTCGTCATGGTGGATTGCTCCCGTGGTCGGCGTTGAACCAGGGGTTCCTGCACGGCAGTGAACTGATCCGACTCATGGGTCCGCAGGGCATCTTCAAGCCCGCGCAGTTCCAGCTGCCGCTCTCGATCGCGACGGCTCCCGAGAAGCCAGGGAAGCCTCGGCCGTACGACGACGAGGTCGGTGCGGACGGGTTCCTGCGTTACCGCTATCGGGGCACCGACCCGCAGCATGCCGACAATCGCGGCCTCCGAACGTGTGGGCAGAACGGAATCCCGCTCGTCTACTTCCATGGCGTGTCGTCGGGTTGGTACGAAGCGTTCTGGCCCGTCTACATCCAGAGTGACGATCCGGGCGCGCTCACCTTCACCGTCGCAGTCGACGATCCCGACGTGCTCCGGCCGGACCTCACACCCGAGGTCGTCGACGACGCCCGACGCGTGTACGTCACACGACTGGCGGTGCAACGATTGCACCAGGCTGCGTTCCGTCACCGCGTCTTGACGGCGTACCGCACCACGTGTGCCGTCTGTCGGTTGAAGGAGCACCGCGAGTTGCTCGATGCGGCGCACATCCTTCCCGACGGTCATCCCCGCGGTGAGCCGGTGGTTCCGAACGGACTGTCGCTCTGCAAGATCCACCACGCGGCCTACGACTGGAACGTGGTCGGGATCAGACCGGATCTCGTCGTCGAGGTCAGTGAGAAGGTGCTGGCCGAGCGCGACGGCCCGATGCTCCGCCACGGGATCCAGGAGCTCCATGGGTCGCGGCTCATCGTCCCGCGTCGACCGACCGAGCGGCCAGACCCGACGTTTCTGGAAGAACGGTACGAGGAGTTCCGGGCGGCCGGCTAGGCCGGGTTCGTCTCGGAGGCGGATCCGCGGCGGAGTGTGTGCCAGAGGACGATCACGCTCGGGATGCCGACGAGCAGGTAGGCGGCGATGTAGGGGACCTGTCCAGGGTGGGCCGAGAAGTCGAAGGTGCCGAGGTAGACGAACGCTGCGAACGTAGTACTCCAGCGACGACGGTGACCACGATCGTTACGACGTACGGCCACCTGAGGATCGCGGCGAGCGCGTGCGCGCCTTCGACGTTGCCGACACTGACGAGGGGGACGGCGACGGCCCGTCGTCGCGGTGTTCCATCGACGTGAACCCGGTCCTGCGCGGCTCGGAGACCCAGGGCCATAGCCTGGGACGCATGTGCCGAAACATCACCGAACTCAGGGGTCTCGAGCCGGAAGCGAAGCCGGAGGAGATCGAAGCCGCGGCACGGCAGTACATCCGCAAGGTCTCGGGCATCACCAGGCCGCGGCCGGAGCTCGCGGTGAAGCTCGAAGCCGCGGCGATGGAGGTGGCGGCGATCACCGCACGCGTCCTCGCCGAGGTGCCGCAGCGCCGTCAGCCGCCGAAGAGCGTGCCGCCGCTGCGCCGGCCCGAGGTGCGCGCCCGCATGGGACTCGAGCCACTCTCCGTGACCTGACGGTCGCGGGTCTCCACGCGCGATCCTGAGCGAGGGTTCACCCGCTCATCACACTTTGGCGCGACGCTGTCCACATGCACGCACCGTTCGGTCGTCGTCGGTTCCTCGGCCTCCTCGGCGCCGGCACCGTCGGGGTCGTCGCCGTGGGCGCGAGCCCGACGACCGGAGTGGCCGCGGGCACGGTTGGGGCGCCGGCACGCGAACGGAGCGCATACGTCCCGCCGCCGGGAACGTGGGCGAGGGTCCGGCCCTCGGCGGTGGGTTGGGACCGCGCTCGGTTGCAGGAAGCGTTCGACTATGCGGGGGAGCACACGAGCTTCTCCATGACGATGGTGCTCGGTGGCCGGATGCTCGCCGAGCATTCGTGGCGCCTCGGCCTCGGCTTCGCGCGAGACGTCGCGTCGGCGCAGAAGAGCGTGGTCGCGTTGCTCGTGGGCAACCTCGCCGCCGCGGGGAAGGTCGACATCGACGATCCCGTCACCACCTACCTCGGGCCGGGCTGGTCGAAGGCGACGCGCGTCCAGGAGGCCCCGATCACGGTGCGGCATCTCCTCACGATGACGAGCGGTCTCTCGGGCGGACTCACCTTCGAGGCGGTCCCCGGTTCGCGCTGGGTCTACAACACCAACGCGTACCAACAGCTCGTGCCGCTCGTGGAACGGGTCGGCGGCGCGTCGATCAACGAGGTGACGCGCGCCCAGCTCTTCGATCCGATCGGGGTGTCGACCGCGAGCCTGTGGCGCGACCGCCGGATCGACGGCCCGCTCGGCGTCGATCCGAACGGTCGGCGCAGCCAGGGTCTGGTGATGACCACGTCCGACATGGCACGCGTCGGCCTCCTCGTGCAGCGGAAGGGGAGATGGGGGAGCGCCCGGGTGCTCGCCGACCCCGCGTACCTCGCGGCCGCGCTCGACAGCTCCCAGGACCCGAACCCGGCGTACGGGTACCTCTGGTGGCTCAACGGGAAGTCGGCCTACGTGCTCCCCGGACCCCCGACCCGCCACCGCGGCGCGCTGATCCCGACCGCACCCGACGATCTCGTCGCCGCGCTCGGGGCGGGTGACCAGAAGATCTACGTGAGCCGTTCGCTCGACCTCGTCGTCACCCGCACCGGCGCGAGCGCGGGTCCGCAGAGCCACGGTGCGCTCTCCGAGTTCGACGCCGAGCTCTGGCAGCGGATCATGGCTGCGGCACCCACCCGTCGCGCCTGACGCTTCACAACAGACCCTCAAGTATCCGGAGGACACCGCCGAGACATGCCCCATGAGGGCAGTTCTGCGGACGGGCAAGTTCGGCGCGGCGATGATGTCGGTGGCGATCGCCATCGGCGCGACGGGGCTCGCGGCCCTGCCGGCGGGTGCTGCACCACCGGTCGGCACCGGCTCCATCTCGGGACGCGTCGTCGACTCCGGTGGCACCCCGATCCAGAACATCTGCGTGTCGATCGCGGGCTACCCGTCGGCCACGACCGACTCGTCGGGCCTGTACTCGCTGACGGGGCTCCCGACCGGTGCGTACGACCTGCAGTACTCCGACTGCAACCCGAACCCGACCTACCTCGGCCAGTGGTACCTCGGCCGCACCGACCCGGGCAGCGCCGACGCGGTGAACGTCGTCGAACCGGCCGACACACCTCTGGGCGAGGTCACCATGGTCGCCGGCGTCTCCGTGCAGGGCCGCGTCACCGACACGGGCGGCGGCCCCCTCCAGGGAATCTGCGTCGAGGCCGCGGTCCCGAACGGCAGCGGCAACTGGGACTGGGTCGGCGGCAGCGTCCAGACGCAGAGCAACGGCACCTATTCGCTCGGTGGCCTCCCGGCCGCCGACCTGCGGGTCCACTTCCGCGACTGCGCGAGCGGCACCTACATCGAGCAGTGGTGGAACGCCCAGGGCGATTTCGCCAACTCGACGCCGATCGTGCTCGCGAGTGGTGAGCTCCGCCAGGGCATCGATGCCCAGTTGTCCACAGGCACTGCGGTCAGCGGCCGGGTCACCGACGGTCTCGGCAATCCGATCGCGAACGTGGGCGTCTCCGTCAACCCGACCGACAACGGTTCGTCGGCGTTTGCGCAGACCGACCCGGCCGGCGTCTACACGACGAACGCGCTCCCGCCGGGCACGTACACCGTGCAGTTCCAGGGCACGCCGTCGTTCGCCGGCCAGTTCTGGAACGACAAGCTCTCGCGCAACGACGCCGACGTCCTCACCATCACCGGCGCCGACGGACCGGTGGTGGGCAACATCGACGCGGTCCTCGTGCCCGGTGCGACCATCTCCGGGCGTGTCACCGACGACGGCGGCAACCCGATCGCGAACATCTGTGTCTACGGCGTCATCGACACCAGCGACGGGTTCGACGGGATCGGGTGGGCCAACACCGCGGTCGACGGCACGTACACCATGTCCGGTGTGCCGCCGACGACGGTCAAGCTGGTGTTTCAGGACTGCAACACCGTGGGTCCCTTCGTCCAGGAATGGTGGGACGACGCGACCACGCCCGAGACCGCGACACCGATCACGGTCGCGTCGGGCGACGTCCGCACCGGCATCGACGCGGAGCTCCAGCCGGCCGGGGCGATCACCGGTCGGGTGACCGACGGCGGCGGGAACCCGATCGAGGGGGTCTGCGCGCAGGCCAGCACCGCCACATCTGTCGGCAACCTCGCGACGACCGACTCGAACGGTGACTATGCGATCGTGCTCGCGGCCGCAGGCGACTACAAGGTGCAGTTCGTCGACTGCGGCCGGGCCGGCTTCACGGGTGAGTGGTGGAACGACCAGCCCGGTCCGACCACCGCGCAGGCGGTGCAGGTCGACTCCGGTCAGGTCGTGACCGGCATCGATGCGTCGCTCGCGCCCGGCGCGCCAGGGTCGATCTCCGGCCGCGTGGTCAACGCCGGGGGGACCCCGATGACGACGTCGTGCGTCCTCGCGTACCTCCCGTACCAGTTCGTGGTCGCCGGTGTGGTCCAACCCGATGGTACGTACACGATCCCGAACGTTCCCTCCGGCACCTACGCGCTCGCGTTCCTCGGTTGTGGTTCGGGTGGCGAGCCCCAGCCGACGGTGCCCGATCCCGACATCAGCGGTGTCGAGTACTCCGCGTTCTGGTGGAACGGTGCGCCGCTCGACATCGAGGATTCGGGCGACGGTGGAGTCGACCCGATCGCACAGGGCGCGAACCTCGTGACCCTCACGCCGGGTACCGACCTCGTCGGCTACGACGGGTGCTTCGGCTGCACCGCGATCACCATCACGTCGGTCACCCCCGGCCCCAACTCGCTCACGGTCGCCTTCACGACGCCGTTCGCGAGCGGTTCGGGGAGCTCGTCGGGTGCGAGCGTGGCCGGTGTGTCGGTCGCGGCGAGCGGAGGCGGCGTCTCGGTCGATTCGGGTGTCGCCGTCACCTACACGGTCACGTGCGCGTCGCCGAGCGGTGGCGTCACCGGTTCCGCGAGTGGTCCGGGCTCGCCCATCACCGTCAGCGGACTCACGTCGGGCGGGAGCTATGTCTGTCGCGTCGCCGCCGCGGCAGGCGGCGTCGTCTTCGCCACGTCCGCCGCGTCCGACGTGCTGGCCGCGGGTGTCACGTCTGCGGGCGCTTCGGGCGCCGGTGATCCCGCCAGCGAGTCGGGCATGACGGGTTCGTTGCCGCGCACGGGCGCGACCTCCTCGACGAGCCTCGCGCGGGCCGGGTTCTTCCTGCTCCTGGTCGGGATGGTGCTCACCGCCACGACCCGTCGCAAGCGAGTGTGCCTCAGCCGGTGACACCGACCGGCACGTAGGTGTGGCCGGGGAACAACGACGACGGGTTGCTCACGCCGAGCACGTCGCGTGCGCAGTCGCCGAGCACGTTGCGGAAGTCGACCGTGGGGACGACGTCTCCCCGCGCGCCGATCACTGCCGGCGACAGGCCGGCCCACTGGCCGAGTACCTGGCCGCCGTTGACGTTGCCGCCGAGGACCATCATCACGCAGCCGAACCCGTGGTCGGTACCGCCGGAACCGTTCTGCGCGACCCGGCGGCCGAACTCGGTCATCACGACGGTGGTCACGTTGGTGAGCCCGCGCGCGTCGAGATCGGCCTGGAAAGCACCGAGCTGGCTGTCGAGGCCGCCGAGGAGGACGCTCATGTCCCCCACACCGGCAGTGCCGGCGGCGTCGTGGGTGTCCCATCCGCCGGTGTTCATGGTGGCGACCTCCACTCCGATCTCGGCGTCGAGGATCACTGCGAGGTCGGCGAACGCACGCGTCGTCGCGTCGGCCGCGTTCGAACCGGAGAGTGTTCCCACCTGCGCGGCGGCGTCGAGCGCGCGGGTGCCCGTCTTCTCGATCGTCTGGGTGCCGCCGTACTGGGCGCGGATCATCGCGCCGAGACCGCTGTTGCGACCGGTGAGGCCCCCCAGCCCGAACTCGTTGATCGTGGCCAGACCGAGCGCCGGGTAGCTCCGCAGGCTCGCGTTCACGTTGTTGCCGATGGTCAGACCGCGGAACACCGAGTCGGTGGCCGTGCCGGTGGCGTTGAGGTACCGGCCGAGCCAGCCCGCCGAGTCGCCCGGGATGCTCGTCGCGCCGTACTCCCAGAGGTCCTGGGCGGCGAAGTGGCTGCGGTTGCCGGCGAGGTTGCCGGCGCCGACGACCACGGCGAGCTTGCCGGCCTGGTAGAGCGCATGGAGGCGCGGCATCGCAGGGTGCAGGCCGAACTGGGCGTCGAGGGGGCGCACCACGTTGGCGGGGATGGCGATCGTCGGCCGAGCCGCGTAGTAGGCGGCCTCGGTGTAGGGCACGACCGCGCTGAGCCCGTCCTGGCCGCCGCGCAAGAACAGCACGACGAGGCGTCCGGTCGGCGCGGCGAACGCCGAAGTGCGGCTGAGGGTGTCGACGAGCACCGAGCCGGCCGAGCCGGCCGCCGCGGCGGCTCCGGCGGCTCCGGCGGCGGCTGCTCCCGCCTTCAGGACCGTGCGTCGCGTGGGGTTCCATCTCGTCGTGTCGGTGGTCATCGGGTGCTCCTCCGGAGTCTGCGGCCGGTCACGCTGCTGACGTTCATCGGTACTGGGCGTCGGCCGCGCCGAGGACGGCGATCAGGATCGTGGGCAACGCGACGTCGATCTGTGGGCCCGTCGGCCGGAGCGTGTCGGTCCAACCGAGTTGGGTGTTGAGGAAGGTTCGGCCGGCGGCGGTCACGTTCTCGAGCATCAGCCGCTGGGCCACGAGGTCGTAGATCTCGATGGCGGTCCTCCCCGTGAGCGTCGCCCGCAACGAGGCGGTGCTGTAGGTGATCGGTGCGAAGCCCTGACCGATCACATCACTCACCAGGTTCCACCGGGCGATCATGGCTCCTGTGTTCAGCCACGCGCCCTCCACGTCGGGGTAGCCGTTCGGAGCGGGCCAGTTGAACGGGAGTTGCCCGAGCACCGAGAGCGCACTGCCGAGCCGCGCGAGCTGGGCTTCGTCGAGCGTCGGCGCGGTGGAGGCCCCGAGCGCGCGGAGGGCGAACTGGAAGTAGTCGAGCGGACGGCGGAACTTCGCCCCGGTCGACGCGTCGAACGCGGGATGGGCGACCATGGTCCGGATCACCGGCCCGATCGCAGAGTCGTTGGCGAGCCACGCGTTCGCCATGGCGGTCACCATCCCCGCGTCGGGACGGTCGCTCACGAACCGCCGGGCGATCTTGGTGCACACGAACTGCGCGGTCTGCGGTTGCACGGCGAGCCACTGCAGGAACACGAGGCCGTGCCCCCAGGGGTGGCCGGTGGTGGGTCTGGTCCAGCCCAGGATCGTGAGCGGCGACGCGTCGTGCTTCGCCAGGACGAACTCGAACTTCCCG
>JBBRHS010000087.1:0-9503 GCA_038222385.1 Acidimicrobiia bacterium | reverse complement strand
GCCTTCCCGGCAGTAGCGACACGCACCGCACGCAGTGATGCACGAGACCAGGACCCGGTCCCCGACTCGGACGTTCTTCACGCCGGCGCCGACCGACTCGACGGTGCCGACCGCCTCGTGGCCCAGGATCCGGCCGTCGGTGACGGCCGGGACGTCGCCCTTGAGGATGTGCAGGTCGGTGCCGCAGATCGTCACCGCATCGACGCGCACGATGGCGTCGGTGTCGTCGATGACGACGGGCTTGGGGACTTCTTCCCAAGTCTTCTGGCCGGGACCGTGGTACACGACGGCTCGCATGCCCGTCTCCTCTCCGATCCGATCGAGTCCGATCGATGATCTCTGGACCCGACGGTACGGATCTCGAGACGCGCAGGTCAGGGCCAGAGGTCCCGAGCTGTTTGCGCTCAGGCCGTCGTGAGCTGTGGGCCGGTGCTGGCTGCGTAGCCGCCGAGGAGATCGGCGACCGTGGCGAAGCCACGGGCGCGGAGCAGCGACGCCGCAGTGGCGGATCGGTAGCCACCGGCGCAGTACACGAGGGTCGGCCGGCTCGGATCGAGGTCTTCGAGCCGGTCGAGCAGCGTCGGCAGCGGCAGGTTCTGGGATCCTCCGATGGTCCCGTCGGCGCACTCGGCGGGGTTGCGGACGTCGATGATCTGCAGCGACGGGTCGTCGCGTCGCCACGTGTCGAGCTCTGCGGCCGTGACCCGGGGCGCCTGCGCGGCGAGCTCGGGTCGCGTCGTGAGGACGCCGCCGATGTCGTCGAGCGCGCCGACGACGTGGTCGAATCCGATGCGGGCGAGACGAATCCTCGCTTCGTTCTCACGGCCGGTGTCGGTGACGAGGATGACGCCTTCGCCGGGACGCAACACGTCGCCGGCGTATTCGGCGAACCGGCCGTCGAGCCCGACGTTGATCGAACCGCGGAGGTGCCCGGATGCGAACAGCTCGGCCGGCCGGCCGTCGATCACGACGGCTCCCTGGGCCTGGCGGCGGAGCACGTCGTCGATGTCGAGGCGTGGTGTGTCCTGCGCGTCGTCGAGGAGGTCGCGGTCGGCGCGGTTCGCGTTGGCCGCGAACGCGAAGTAGAGCGGGGCAACGGACTGTCCCTGGGTGACAGCCTCGACGAACTGGTCTTCGGTCATCGGCGCCAACGCGTAGTTGGTGCGCCGCTGCTCTCCGATCGTCGACTCGATGGCGGTCGAGAGGTTCTTGCCGCAGGCCGAGCCGGCGCCGTGGGCCGGGAAGACGCGAGTCGCGTCGGGGAGGCTCAGCAGCTGATCGTGGACCGATCGGAACAGCCGGCGGGCCAGGTCATCTGCGGTCCATCCGATCGAGGTGAGCAGGTCCGGGCGGCCGACGTCGCCGATGAACAGGGTGTCGCCGGTGAGGACGGCCCACGGCTCCCGATCCTCGGCGTGCTCCCAGACGACGATCGAGATCGACTCGGGCGTGTGACCCGGGGTGTGACGGATCTCGAGCGCGACGTCGCCGAGGCTCAGACGTTGCCCGTGGGCGAGTCCCTCGATGGCGAAGTCGGCGCGGGCTTCGTCTCCGTAGGAGATGACCGCACCGGTCGCCGCGGCGAGCTCGAGGTGACCGGAGAGGAAGTCGGCGTGGAAGTGGGTCTCGATCACCCGCTCGATGTGCAGTCCTGACGCGTCGGCGTCGGCCAGGTACTGCGAGACGTCGCGCTGCGGGTCGACGACGACCGCGCGCCCGGTGGCTTCGTCGCCGATCAGGTAGCTGAACAGTGACAGACAACCCAGGTTGTACTGCTTGAAGATCATGCGCCACCTCGCAGGGAGCTCGGACCGTTGGCGGTTACGCCAACTTGAGGAACATCTTCTGTACATCGCTGACGTCGTACCCGGCCGCGGCTGAGCGTTTCGGATCCTCGAGGCACCAGGTGAGCCCGGCCGAGACGAGCAGGAACCCGGCCTGCTCGAGGGCCTTGTTGGCTGCTGCGATCTGCGTGACCACGTCGCGGCAGTCGCGGCCGTCGGCGATCATCTGATTGACACCTCGCACCTGGCCTTCCACCTTGCGCAATCGACGCTGCAGATCCGAGATCGTCGACTCCGGAAGCTCCATGGTCGGGGTAGCTGACGCTGCTCGTTTGCTCATGCCCTCACTCTACTCATTACCCCCTGGGGTATCAAGTCTACCCTGGGGGGTATACACTGGCAGCCGAGTTCGTGGTAGCCGACAGAGGGGTGTACATGAGGGGCCTGCTCGCATCGCCACTTGGGTTCCTCATCGGCGTTTCGCTCGGCGCGCTGGGCGGGGGTGGCTCGATCCTCGCCGTACCCGCGTTGGTCTACGGGGCGGGTCAGGCGCCCAAGGCCGCCACGGCCACCAGCCTCCTGCTCGTCGGCACGGCGGCGCTCGTGGGCATGGGCGCGCATCACCGCGCCGGGAGAGTGCGGGTGGGGACCGGAGTCATGTTCGGGCTCGCCGGGATCGGCGGCTCCCTCGCAGGGACCGCGCTCAACCGTGGCATCGATCCGAACCTCCTCCTCCTGGGATTCAGCCTGCTCATCGTCGTCGCGGCCTGGCGCATGGTCACCGGTTGCCCAACCTGCACCGAGGTCGGAGAAACACTCGCGCTCAGCCAGGGCCTCGAAGACGAAGATGCGGGTACCGCGGGAGTACACGTCGCGGGTCGCCGGCGGATCGATCTCGGGGTTGCGCTGAAGATCCTGCTGGCAGGAACCGCAGTCGGCTTCCTCACCGGCTTGTTCGGGGTCGGTGGTGGATTCGTGATCGTGCCCGCGCTCACGCTCGGGCTCGGCTTCTCGATGCCGGACGCGATCGGGACCTCACTCCTCATCATCGCGATCAACTCTGCGGTCGCGCTCGGAAGCCGCCTGGGAACCAGCACGATCGACTGGACGATCGCCGTTCCGTTCACGATCGCCGCGGTGTTCGGAGTGCTGACCGGCAAGCGCATCGCCGACCGCCTCGACGCGCAGCGGAGCCTCAGGTGGTTCGCCGCGCTCCTCCTGGGCGTCGCGCTGTACACGGGGGTGCAAGCCGGGTCGGCACTCGCGTGACCAACGACCGACAAGGACACCCGTGCGTCCGGGAGATGCGGCGAGTCGATCAACGACTGAGCCTGTCACCACGCCCCCGGATCGAGGCGTGTTGATACCCCGGGGGGTATCTACTAGAGTACCTGGATACCCACGGGGGTATACAGCCCATCCGACCCGGGAGCAGGCATGACCACGATCTCGACGCCGACCGATCCATCGCTGGCCCAGCACGCACCGTCTGCGCCACCGGACGAGCGCGCCCTCTTCTCGCGGCTCGCCGCCTCGATGGCCCGGCACCGCCGGGTCGTCATCGCGGTCTGGCTCGTTGTCGTGTTCTCAGCCGCACCGCTGGCCCTCACGCTGACCGGTGCGCTCTCGGGCGCCGGGTGGGAGGCGCAAGGCTCGACCGCGCAGAAGGTGCGCGACGAGCTGCGGAAGGACTTTCCTGCGCTCGGAGCCGAGAATCCAGTCGTCGTCTACCGCCAGGGCACACAGATCGCGACCGATCCGAGGGGTCTGCAGTCGCTCGTGGACGCCCTGGGTGACGCGCCGCGAGCCCGATCCGTCGCCAACCCGCTCACGCTCCCCGCGGATGCCGGGCTCATCGCGCGCGACGGTCGGACCGCGATCGTGCCGGTTGGCCTCGCAGTGACCTCCGACGCGAGCCGCCCGGTCGCGGCCGGCGCACTCGGCCGCTACGTGAGCGGGTTGCAGCTCGATGCCGGCACGCAGGCCAACGTGACGGGGGAGTGGCCGGTGTGGAGCGACTTCAACACGGTCAATGAAGAGGCGCTCCACCGGGCAGAGCTCGTGAGCGGCATTCCCACCATGATCCTGCTGTTCTTCGCGTTCGGCTCGGTGATCGCGGCCGCGCTCCCGCTGCTTCTCGCCGTGGCCGGAATCGCAGTCGGATTCGCGCTGCTCCACCTGCTCGGCATGGCGACACCGCTGTCGGTGTGGTCGATGAACTTCTCGATGATGATCGGCCTCGCCGTCGGCATCGACTACAGCCTGTTCATCGTCAGCCGGTACCGCGAGGAACGCATCGAAGGCAAGGACGCCATTGCCGCCATCGAGAACACGCTCTCGACCGCAGGCAAGGCCGTGTTCCTCTCCGCCCTGACCGTCGTGCTCGCCCTTGCTGCCGTGTTCCTCGTGCCGGTCATGGTGTTCCGCTCGATGGCGCTCGGGATGATCCTCTCGGTCGTTGCGGTGGCGTTGGCGTCATTGACGCTGCTTCCGGCGCTGCTCGTTGCACTCGGTGACAAGGTGCTCGTCACTCGGGGCAAGAAGGATCCCGACATCGTCGCCGAGAGCCGCTGGGTCCGCTGGACCGGGCTCGCCCTGCGCCGGCCGGGATCGGTGCTCGCCGTGGGCATCGTCATCCTCGGCGCCCTCGTGCTTCCCGCGGTCGGTATCGACCTCGGGATGCCCGGTGCGCGCGTCGTCGACGAGGGCCGGACGAGCCGTGACGGTTACGAGATGCTGGTCGAGTCGTTCGGCGCCGGAGCTGCCGCGCCCGCGTTCATCACCGTCCCCGCGGCCGACGCCCCGCAGGTCGTGCGGGTCGCGGCGGCCGACCCTGCGGTCGTGGACGCTCGTGTCGTGTCCGAACCGGCCGCGAACGGCCGAACTGTCGTGCGCGTGACGGGCTCCACCCCGGTCGACGACTCGCGGACCGCCGCCCTCGTGCATCGGCTCCGCGACCGTCTCGCGACCGCGGTGCCCGGTGCACGCGTCGGCGGGCCGGCCGCGCAGAACGCGGACCTGACGTCCGTGCTCACCGGTCGGGCACCACTGGCGATCGGCGTGATCCTGATCCTTGCGTTCGCGCTCCTGCTGCTGGTGTTCCGCAGCCTCGTCATTGCCGTCACGTCGATTCTCATGAACCTCGTCACGGTCGGCGCCGCGTTCGGTTTCGCGACGCTGGTGTTCCAGCACGGTATCGGCACCGGGTTGTTGGGGATCGAGCACCAAGGATTCGTCGACGCGTGGGCACCACTGTTCTTCTTCGCGTTGCTGTTCGGGCTCTCGATGGACTACCAGCTCTTCCTGCTCGCGGCGATCCGCGAACGCTACGAAGCCACCGGCGACACCCACCGAGCGATCCGTGAGGGAATCGCACGTACGGGCCGGCCGATCACCAATGCCGCGCTCGTCATGATCGTCGTGTTCATCGCGTTCGGTGTCACCGGACCGATCCCGCCCACCGAGCTCGGACTGACCCTCGCGGTCGCCGTGTTGCTCGACGCAACCGTGGTTCGGGTCCTGCTCGTGCCGGCATCGATGGCCCTGCTCGGTGAGCGGAACTGGTACCTGCCGAAGTGGCTGGCCCGCATCTTGCCCGTCGTGAGGTTCAGCCACTGATGCCGAGCTCTCGGGCTGTGGAGACGGTCATGAGCGATGTGATGCCGCGCGGCCGGCTGACTCGCGCGCCGGTATGGCCGTAGCCGAACGACGGGCGGTGCGTATCCTCGCCGGCATCGCGGTAGGCGCAGTCCTCGCCGTCGGGGTGCGCCAGGCCGCGCCCCGGGCTCTCGCCCGGTTCTTCCGTGTCAGGCGGACCGGTCTCGAGATCACACCGTCGGACTTGGCGCTGCAGGCGGAAGACGTCACCATCGCGGGACCGAACGACCGCACGCTCAAGGGATGGTTCGTCGCGTGCCCCGGCGATGATCGACCTCGGCCGGCCGTCCTCGTCATCCACGGGTGGAACGGTGCTGCGAGCCTCATGCTGCCCGTCGCCTCACTCGTCCACGCAGCAGGCGCACACGCGCTGTTCCTCGACGCACGAGGTCATGGGCGAAGCGACGACGACCGGTTCTCATCGATGCCGCGCTTCGCCGACGACATCGACGCCGGGCTCTGTTGGCTCCGCGGCGATGCACGCGTCGAGTCCAACTGCCTGGTGCTGCTCGGCCACTCCGTCGGTGCCGGCGCGAGCCTGCTCGCCGCCAGTCGCGATCCCCGAATCGCGGGGGTCGTCAGCATCTCGGCGATGGCGCATCCCGGAGCCCTCATGCGCTCCAACATGCGTGCGCGCGGCATGCCGGGCCCGCTCATCACCGCGATCCTGCGGGAGATCGAGCGCACCATCGGCCTACCGCTCGACACGTTCGCCCCGATCACGACCATTGCCCGCGTGCGTGTTCCCGTCCTCCTCGTCCACGGCGGACGTGACGAGGTGGTTCCACCGGCCGACGCGACACTGCTTGCGGAGGCTTCTGCAGGTCGCGCCCGACTCCTGGTCGTACCGGAGGCCGACCACGCCTCCCTCGAAGCGTTCCTCCTTGCTGCGCCCGCGGTGACCTCCTTCATCCAGGACGCGGCCGCAGCTGCCCCGACGACGGCTCCCGTGCCCGGTGACCCTCGCGGATAAGATACCCTGGGGGGTATGTGCAGACAAACGAGATGTTCGAAGTGCGGACGACCGAGCTGGGCGGGATGCGGGGCCCACGTGGAACAGGTCCTCGGCCATGTGCCGCCCGGCGACCGCTGCCGATGTGGCCCCGACGCCGAGGCAGTCGGGCCGCGGCGTTGGCTGCGTCGACGGCGTTCGGCGGACGCCCCGAGCGCGTGACATCGGCAGTCCCGGCGCCTCGGTAACGTCGGCGGTCGCCGGGTTCCGTCGCTCGAAGGGGAGTTGCCGGTATGGATCAGCAGAAGCTCCAGATGTTCTCGTTCCTCGTCTTCACCAAGCTCGAGGGCGCGGTGACCACAGGGATGATCCACCTCGGCGACAAGCTCGGTCTCTACTCGGTGATGCGAGCAGTGGGGAAACCGCTGCACTCGGACGAGCTCGCCCGCCGCGCCGGGCTCCACGAGCGCTGGGTCCGCGAATGGGCATACAACCAGGCCGCCGCGCGCATCATCGACTGTGACGAGGACGAGAGGTTCTCACTCTCGGAAGAGGCCGCCGCGGTCCTCGCCACGCCGGACCATCCGGCCTACGGGATGGGGATGTTCCACCGGTTCCCGAACACGATGGACACCCTTCGTGCGATGCCCGAGAGCTTTCGTACCGGGCTCGGCCACGACTACGACAGCCACGGCCCGGAAGCCGCCGTCGGCATCGAACGATCCTTCGAACCGTGGAACCGAACGAACCTCCTGCCGGTCGTGCTCCCCGCACTCGAGGGTGTCGCGGGACGGCTCGCGGCAGGGACGACCGTGGCCGATGTGGGCTGCGGTGCCGGGGGAGCACTCCTGCTGATGGCGGGTGCGTTCCCGAACAGCCGGTTCCTGGGTTACGACATCAGCCACTTCGCGCTCGGTCGTGCCGAGGAGAAGCGCCTGAAGGGTGACGTGGCCAACGTGTCGTTCCACGACCCGCGAGTCGAGCCATTGCCGGCCGACGGATCGGTCGGGTTCATCACCACGTTCGACTGCATCCACGACATGACCCATCCGTTCGAGATGATGCAGACGCTGCGCCGGGCGATCACTCCTGACGGGACGTGGCTGCTGGTCGACATCAAGGCACACGACACGTTTGCACGGAACGTGTCGGAGAACCCGATGGCGTCGTTGATGTACGGGATCAGCGTCCTGTCATGCATGTCGTCGGCGATGTCGGCCCCCGACGGCGCCGGCCTCGGTACCCTCGGTCTGTCTGCGGCCAGGGCCGAAGAGATGGCACGGGCCGCAGGATTCAGGCGCTTCCGTCGACTCGACATCGACCATCCGGTCAACGCGTTCTACGAGATCCGCCCCTGATCGCCTGGCACGACCCGACGGCCGGGGTTCCAGACGCCCCGAGCGGGAGACTCGGATGGAACGGCCGAGCGGCTCGGCGGAAACTGACTTTCGTCTCTAACGGGCACCCTCGGGGCGGACCACCATCGTGGGATGCGAGGTGGACGGGTCGAGAAGAGGGAGACGCGGGAACCGGATCCGGCTGGGCGGACGCCTCGGCGGTCGCGCCGACCCCGGGACGCCGATGGTGCGCGCCGTGGCTGACGCTCCGATCGCCTGGTTCGAGGAGCTCGGTCGGCACGACGCCGAGCGCGTCGGCGGGAAGGGTGCGAACCTCGGCGAACTGGTGTCGGCGGGCCTGCCGGTGCCGCGCGGGTTCGTGGTCACCGCGCCCGCGTACCTCGACGCGATGGCGCGGGCGGGTGTGCGTGAGGAGCTGCGGGAGCAGGTCTCGGGTCTGCACGCCGAGGACGAGAGCGGTGCGAGCGACGTGGCAGCAGCTGCACGCCGGCTCGTGCGCGGCGCTGGGGTGCCGCGCGGTCTGCGCGACGCGGTGATCGAGGCGTACCGTCGACTCGGCCCGGAGCGTCGGGTCGCGGTCCGCTCGTCGGCCACGGCGGAGGATGCCGCCGACAGCTCGTTCGCGGGGATGCACGAGAGCTTCACCGACGTCGAGGGAGAAGACGATCTCGTCGATCGACTGCTCGACTGCTGGGTCTCCGTGTTCGGTGACCGGGTGGTGTCCTACCGCGCGGTCTGCGGGTTGCTCACCGAGCCGGCGATCGCGGTCGTCGTGCAGGAGATGGTCGACTCCGAGGCGGCGGGTGTGATGTTCTCGCTCGACCCCGCGACGGGCGACCGTTCGGTGGTCGTGATCGAGGCCGCGTTCGGGCTCGGAGAGGTGGTCGTCGGCGGCGAGGTGGAACCCGACCTGTACACGGTCGACAAGGAGCCGCTCCGGATCCGCTCGACGCGCGTGGGCGACAAGCTCGTCGCCGTGCGGCGAGGACCCGACGGCGTCGAGCGCCGCGTCACCCTCGACGACGAGGAACGGACCCGACGGGTGCTCACCGACGACCAGGCCCGGGACCTCGCGAGACTCGCGCTGCGGGTCGAGGAGCACTACGGCTCGCCCCAGGACATGGAGTGGGCCCTCGCCGGCGGCGAGTTCTTCCTCGTGCAGTCGCGCCCGATCACGACCGTCGTCGACGACGACGGACCGGCGGAGCCCGGCGCGCCGACCTCGCTGGAGCCGCTCGTGCGCGGGCACGGGGCGGCGCCGGGCGTCGTCTCCGGAAGGGTGCGGGTGCTGCAGGACGTCGGCAAGGGTTCGACGCTGCTACCGGGCGAGGTGCTCGTCGCCCCGATGACGACGCCCGACTGGGTTCCGACGATGCGTCGGGCCGCGGCGCTCGTCACCGATGGCGGCGGCATCACCTGCCACGCCGCGATCGTGAGCGGGGAGCTGCGGCTCCCGTGCATCGTCGGTGCCCGGCGGGCGACCACGGTGCTGCGCGACGGCGTGGTCGTCACGGTCGACGGTGGCGCCGGGCTCGTCTTCGAGGGCGATGTCACCGATCGCCTCGGTCGGGACCGGGGGGTGGGGGTGAGCCGCGTCGCCGACGCTCCGGCGGCGTCGAGCGCGACGACCGAGGCGCTGGGGACCCGCCTCTACGTGAACCTCGCGATCGCGGACCGGGCCGAGGAGGTGGCGGCGCTCCCGGTCGACGGTGTCGGTCTGTTGCGCGCCGAGTTCCTCGTGACCGACGCGTT
>JBBRHS010000086.1:0-9557 GCA_038222385.1 Acidimicrobiia bacterium | reverse complement strand
GGTGAGATCGTCATGCTGCTCGCCAACCGGCTCGAGCTGATCGCGTGGCGTCGTGATCACCCGGAGATCGCCGGCGTCCCCATCGTGCCTCCGATCGTGATCGTCGGCCAGGGCCGCACCGGGACGACCATCCTGTTCGACATCCTCGCCCAGGATCCGACCACCCGGGTCCCGCTGACGTGGGAAGTCGATCGACCCGTGCCGGCCCCGGAGACGGCCACCTTCGAGTCGGATCCGCGCATCGCCGAGGTCGACGAGCTCCTCGCGGGGACCGATCTCCTGATTCCCGGATTCCGCTCCATCCACCCGATGGGTGCACTGCTCAGCCAGGAGTGCGTGCGCATGACGGCGTCGGCGTTCCGCAGCATCACCTTCCCGACGCAGTACCGGGTGCCGTCGTACGGGAAGTGGTCGATGTACGAAGCCGACATGGCACCTGCGTACCGCTGGCACCGTCGGTTCCTCGAGCACCTCCAGTCGAGGCACCCGGAGGGACCGGGTGGCGCGGCGCGCTGGTTGCTCAAGTCGCCGGCCCACATCTGGTGCCTCGACACGCTGCTCGCTGAGTACCCCGATGCGTTCCTGGTGCAGACGCACCGCGACCCGTTGTCGATCATCGCTTCGTTGTCGTCGCTGGAGCAGACGCTGCGCAGCATGACCTGTGACGATCCGACGATCCCCGAGATCGCCACGGAGTGGTCGGAGTACATCATCGACGGACTCGACCGTTCCGTCACCGCGCGCGAAGACGGCACGGTCCCGGCCGACCGCGTCGTCGACGTCACGTTCCGCGACTTCATGGCCGATCCCTTCGGTGTGATCCACCGCATCTACGCCGGCCTCGACCTCGAGCTGACTCCGGAGACCGAGACGCGAATGCGCGAGTTCCTCGCCGCACACTCCCGTCCCGAGGGCGGGGGGCACCACTACTCGTTCGCCGCCACCGGGCTCGACGAAGGTGAGATCCGCGAACGGTCACGCCGGTACCAGGAGTACTTCGACGTCCCCTCGGAGCCCCAGTGAGTCCCCGGATCCCACCGCTCCCGGAATCCGAGTGGGACGACCGGACCCGGGAGCTGCTCGGCCGGGCCGGGGTCGTCCCGCTCGGCGACGCTGACCCCTCCGGCGCGCGCAACATCTTCACGACTCTCGTCCGCCATCCCCGACTCTTGCGGCACTGGCTGCCCTTCGGCGGCGCGTTGCTGACCGGCTCGCTGCCCGCCCGCGACCGCGAGATCGTGATCCTGCGCACGGCCTGGCGCTGCCGATCGGTGTACGAGTGGGGACAACACGTCGGCCTCGGCCTTGCGGCCGGCCTCACCGTCGCCGAGATCGAACGCATCGTGCGAACCGACGAAGCGGGCTGGTCCCCGCTCGAGCGGGCACTCCTCCTCGCGACCGACGAGCTCCACACCGACAACAGGGTCGGTGACACGACGTGGCGGGTGCTCGCGCAGCACTACGACGACCAACAGCTCGTGGAGGTCGTCATGCTCGTCGGGCAGTACCACATGGTCGCAGGCGCATTGAACTCGTTCGGCGTGGAGCGTGAGCCGGACGTCCCCGGGTTCCCCGACGACACGAGCGCAGGGCCGAGCTCGTGAGCGGGTTCGGGGGTGGACGCCTCGACGGCCACACCGTGCTCGTGATCGGAGCGGGGACACAGCCGAGCCGCGATCCCGATGCGCCGATGGGAAATGGTCGTGCGATCGCCCGTCGCGCCGCGCAGGAAGGCGCCTCGGTCGTGTGTGCCGACCGGGTCGGCGCGGCCGCGGAGGAGACTGTGCGCCAGATCCTCGACGACGGTGGTCGGGCCGTCGCTGCGATCGGCGACGTCACCGACGAAGACGACTGCGAAGCCCTGGCCGCCGCGGCCGGCGGCGTGGGAGCCCTGACCGGTGTGGTGATGAACGCGGGGATCGGCAAGGGCGGCGGGCTCGCGCACACCACCGCGGCCGACTGGGACGACACCGTCGCCGTGAACCTCCGCGGCGCGTTCCTGATCGCCCGGGCGGCGCTCCCCCGACTCGCCGAAGACGAAGCGAGACGCGGATCGATCGTGTTCATCGGTTCCGTCGCCGGGCTGCAACCGGGCAGCCGGCTCCCGGCGTACGACGCCTCGAAGGCCGGACTCATCGGGTTGTGTCGTCACGTTGCGCTCGAAGGCGCCCGGAAGGGTGTCCGCGCGAACGTGGTCGCGCCCGGGCTGATCGACACCCCACTCGGTCGCCGCGCCGCCGAAGGCCGACCGTCACGCGGACGCACGCCGATTCCCCTCGGCCGGCAGGGAACCGCGTGGGAGGTCGCGGCGGCGGTGGCGTTCCTCCTGTCCGACGATGCGAGCTACGTGACCGGCCAGACTCTGGCGGTCGACGGTGGCCTCACGCTCATCTAGCCCGGTGCGCGCGATGCAGCACGTCAACTCGTTCGACGGGACCCGACTCGCGTACGCGCAGTCGATGCCGAAGATCGTCGCCGGCCGGTGCCCGGTGTTGCTGTTGCACGGCTTCACCTCCGATCACCACGACAACTGGGTCGCTCCGGGCATCGTCGACGCGCTCGTGGTGAGGGGACACATCGTCGTTGCTCCCGACGGGCGGGGTCACGGTGCATCCGACACGCCGCACGACCCGACGGCGTACGCCGGCGACACCATGGTCCGCGACGCGCAGGCGATCCTCGACACGCTCGAGATCGAACGGGTCCAGGTGGTCGGATACTCCATGGGCGCGCTCGTCGCGGCGCGCCTCGCCGCGACCGATCCCCGGGTGCACGCGCTCGTGATCGCCGGCGCCGGCGGGAACCTACGGCGCGACTCCACCGATTCGGGAGACGGCGGCCTCGCCGCCGCGCTGCTCGTCGACGACCCGGCGCGGATCACCCACCCGGTCGGGAGGGCGTTCCGCGCTTCCGTCGACCGTTCAGGTGCCGATCGCTTTGCGCTCGCAGCCTTCGAGCGGTCGACGGCGCTGGGCGCCGACGTCGATCTCGCCGCGATCACGGTTCCCACGCTCGTGCTCGTCGGCGATCGTGACCGATTCGTCGGCGCACCCGAAGCGCTCGCGGGTCGGATCACCGGGGCGCGGGCGCAGATCGTCCCGGGTGACCACGTCGGCGCACCGCGCGATCCCGCGTTCGCGTCGGCGATCGTCGAGTTCCTCGAGGGCACGTGACGTGACCCTTCAGCGTCTGCGGTAGCCGACCAGACAGGGATCGGCCGGCCGCGCGACGCCACCGATCTGCAACGGGAGCGGACGGATGGCGGTGAACGCGGGCTCGAGCTCGAACGTGGTGACGAGCCGGCTCACGGCGCGACCGATCGCCGAAAGCGAGAACCGCTGCGCGGGGCAACGATGCGAGCCGTGCCCGAACGTGGTCACGAGCTCACGGGCCGGGAGCGTCGCTTCGTCGCGCAGCCTTCGGCCGTCCCACCGGTCGGGATCGTAGGTGTCGAGCCCGCGAGCGGCGGTGCGGTTCGTCAGCGGAACCATCGTCGCGACGATCATCCCCGGATCGAGCGGGTGCTCGACGTTCCCCGCGGTGATCGAGCAGGGGGTCAACACCGAGCGCATCATGATCGAACGCTGACCGAGACGGATCGCCTCGAGCTCACACCGTTCGAGGAACGCGCTGTCGCCCGCCTCGACGCGTGCCTTCGCGTCCGGGTGGAGCAGCAGGAGCCCGAGCGTCCAGCCCAAGGCTGCGAACAGATTCGTCATCGTGGCGATGTGGAGCAGGACGACGTCGCCCGCGACGCCACGGGCGCGCTGCCCTTCGTCGACGTCGGCCCAACGGTCGGCGATCTCGGCGAGGAAGCCGTCTTCGGGCGCGCCGTCGGCGAGCAGACCCACGACGATCTCCTCGACCTGTGCGAGCGCGACCCGTTCGCGGGCGAACGGCACGACGTCGAGGTCGTCGTGGGCGGAGAGCATGTCCTCGGGGTGGACGAAGGCATCGGCGCCGTCGAGCTGGTCGAACTCCCTGATCAGGCGGTCGAGCATCGGCGCGTCGGCAGCGGCGTCGCCCATCCAGCATCCGAGTGCAAGCCGGTGGCCGAGGCGTCGCGAGAGCTCGAAGACGTCGAGCGTCCCGCCGTCGCCGAGCTCGCGCACCTGGCGGTCGACGGCCACGTCGAGGTGGCCGAGGTAGCCCTCCACCTCCTGCGCGCCGAACAGATCGTGCGCGAAGGTCCGGCGAGTGGCGAACAACTCCTTCGGCAACTTGCGCCGCAACATCCGGTAGTCGGCGAGCCCCTTGCTGGCGACCTGCTCGGGCAGGGAGTAGAAGGCACGCAGCGCGTCGGGCGAGAACACGAACAGGTACCGGTCACCTCCCGACTCGACCACGAAGGTGTCGCCGTGGAGACCCCGCGCCTCGTCGAGCGCCGCGATCGGATCCGGTGCGTCGAAGTCGTCCCATGGGAACGTCAGGTCAGCGACGGGCGCAGACACCGGCAGTGACGACACTTCGTCAGCCGATGGTGAGCACGGTGCGGATGCCCTCGCGGTCACGGAGAAGGCCGACGGCGGCGTCGGTCTGCGCGAGGGGCATCCGGGCGGTGATCATGCCGTCGAGGTCGAGCCGCCCTGCGCGCCACAGCGCGAGCAGACGCGGGATGTCGCGCTGGGAGTGCACGCTGCCGAGCAGACATCCGACGAGTCGCTTCTCCGTGGAGGTGAACGCGACCGCCATCGGGATCGAGATCCCCTGATCGAGCGGCGGTGCCCCGACGCACACGATCGTGCCGCCGCTGCGGGTCGCGGCGATGCCCTGTTCGATCAGCGACGCCTGGCCCGCGGCCTCGAACGCGTAGTCGACGCCGATACCGCCGGTGAGCTCGAACGCGGCGAGCGCCGCGTCGGCGTCGGTCGGGTCGATCACGTCGGTGGCGCCGAACCGCAGAGCGGCTTCCCGCCGTTCCGCCACCGGATCGCTCACGATGATGCGCGATGCTGCGGCGAGGCGGGCGCCCTGCGTGACCGCTATGCCGATCCCCCCGGCCCCGAGCACGAGCACCGTCGCACCCTCTTCGACGTTCGCGGTGTTGAGCACCGCGCCCACACCGGTCTGCACCGCGCAGCCGAGCACACAGGCGGTCTCGAGCGGCACGTCGTCGTCGACCTTGACCACACCTTCCTCGGGCATGATCGCCTGCTCGGCCCACGCCGCGGTGGCGAGGCCGCGGTAGACGATCTCGCCCCCACGAGACAACGGGCTCGTGCCGTCGGCGAGCAACGAGGTGAACAGCGAGCCCCCCCAGGTCGAGCAGAGGGTGGGCTGGCCGCGCGTGCAGAAGTAGCAGTTGCCGCACGGCGGGAGCGGGGTGAGCACGACCTTGTCGCCGGGTGCGACGCTCGTGACGTCGGCTCCGACCTCCTCGACCACCCCGGCGGCCTCGTGACCGAGCACCACCGGGACGGGACTCGGGAACGATCCGTCGATCACCGAGAGGTCGGAGTGGCACACCCCACACGCCGCGATCCGGACGAGCACCTCGCGCGGACCGGGGCCGCGCAGGTCGACGTCGCCGACTTCGATGGGCTTGCCGACCGACTCGAACACCGCTGCCTGCATCCGTGTCCCCTGTCGTCCATCTTTCCGGAGCTTCCCGCCGCCGGATCGTAGGCCGTAGCATCCGGCGATGGATCTCGACCTCCTCGACGGCGACTTCTACACCGGTGATCCGTACGCGACGTACGGGTGGCTGCGCGAGAACCAGCCGGTCTACTGGGACGCCACCAACGAGCTCTGGGGGATCGCCCGTTACGACGACGTCGAGTTCATCGAGAAGCACTCGGACCTGTTCATCAACTCCGATCAGACCAAGGGCGGGTACCGACCGAACATCCCGGCCGACCCGGCGATAATCGGTCTCGACGATCCCCTCCATCGCGAGCGCCGCAACCTGGTCGCCCGCCGATTCACCCCGAGGGCGGTCGGCGAGTGGGAAGCAGACGCGCGGGCGACGGTGACCCGGCTCTTCGACGGCGTCGAGGCGAACGGTGGGCGCGCCGAGATCATCGGCGATCTCGCGGCGCCGCTCCCGGCGATGATGATCGGCAAGCTGCTCGGCTTCGACCCCGATGACTGGCCGAGCTTGCAGAGCTGGTCGGAGCGCACGATCGGCCTCGGCGGTGGTCCGCGGTACTTCTCCGACGACGGCATCGTCGCGGCCATGGAGTTCGCGCAGGCGTCGTCGGACCTGTTCGACGAGAAGCACCGGTGCCCGGCCGACGACGTGATGACGGTCTGGACCAAGGCCGAGCTCGATGGGTGCCCGATGTCGGTCGAGACGGTGATCGCCGACTCGTTGCTCCTGCTCGACGGAGGTGCAGAGACGACCCGCACCGTGATCGCCCGCAGCATCCTCGCGTTCGTCCGCTCCCACGAGCAGTGGGACCTGCTGCGCAGCGGAATCGACCTCGAGATCGCCACCGAGGAGCTCATCCGCTACGTCACGCCGATCCACAACATGTGTCGCGTCGCCACCGAAGACGTCGAGCTCGGTGGCGAGACGATCCGGGCAGGACAGCAGGTCGTGCTCATGTACAGCTCCGCGAACCGCGACCCCGAGCACTTCACCGATCCGGAGCGACTCGATCTCACGCGCTACCCGAACCGGCACCTCGCGTTCGGCTTCGGGACCCACTTCTGCCTGGGTGCCTCGCTCGCCCGGCTCGAGATCCGCCTGTTCCTCGAGGAGCTGGTGCGCCGCGTCACCGGGATGCGGATGGTTCCCGACACTGTGATCGAGGAGATGCCCAACTCCTTCGTGTACGGCCTGAAGGCCGCCCACGTGCAGTTCGACTTCGTGTAGGCGGCGACGTCAGCACAGGGGGAGGTCGTCGCCGGTCCACGTGGTCCAGAACGAGCCGGTCCATTCGCGGAAGGCGACGGTGATCGGGTCCGCCCGCGAGTACAGCTGGAACGCGGCACCGGGACCCGCGGCCGCGCTCGGCGCGGTGGCCAGGATCCCACCGAGCCACTCGTAGCCGAGCCACGCGGCTCCGCTCCACCACCGGTGGTACGCCGCGGCGTCGGTCCCGCGGACGAACACGTGGATGTCGCCGTACCGCCCGGATGCCGCGGCGGGGGCGCCGTTGAGCACGCCGCCATGGAATTCGAAGCCCAGCCATCGGCTGCCGTTCCACCACCTGTGCCACAGGGCGTTGTCGGTGCCGCGCACGAAGACGTGGATCGAGCCATCGGAGGCCGTCGTCGCGGCCGGCGACTCCGAGAGCTTGCCGCCGAGCGACTCCCACCCCGACCACGCGCGACCGGTCCACCACCGGTGCCACAGCGCGTCGTCGGTCCCGCGGACGAAGACGTGCACGTTGCCGGCCGCGTCGAGCGTGGCCGCGGGACCTCTGCGGAGCTGACCACCGAGGGGCTCCCATGCGATCCATCGCCCGTTGAGCATCATGCGGTGCCAGAGCGCGCCGTCGGTGCGGCGCACGAAGACGTGCAACTCGCGCGCCCCCGGACCCGCGACCGCGCCCGGTGCGGCCGCGACGTCGCCGCCGAGCCGCTCCCAGGTCATCCCGAACGAGGTCTCCGATCGGCGCCAGAGTCCCCCGTCGGCACCCTGGGCGAACAGGTGGGTCCCCACGGTGTCCTGGACCACTGCGGGCCCGCCGGTGAGCGTCACGGTCGGCGGTGCCGCCGAGCCGGGCGTCGTCGTGGGAGGGGGCGCGCCCATCGCGGCCGCGACCGCGGCGTCGGGCTCGACGAGCCCCGCGCCGTAGACGTTCGTCGCACCCAGCGGGCGCGCAGTCGACCGCAACAGCGCGACGATCGCGCTCGACGAGAGCGTCGGTGCCGCGCCCCGGACCAGTGCCGCCGCCGCGGCGACGAAGGGTGCGGAGATGCTGGTGCCGTTCTCGCACGCGTACGCGTTGTCGCCCGTGAGCGTGAGCACCCCGACGCCGGGTGCGCTGATGCCGACCCACGAGCCCTGGCTGGAGAACTCGGCGATCTGGTTGCCGCCCGCGGTCGCGGCAACTGCGAGCACACCATTCGCCACGGCCGGGAAGATCGCCGGCGATCCTGCGCCCTCGTTGCCGGCGGCCGCGACGGCGACGACCCGCCGCGCGTTCGCATAGTCGAGCGCGGCCTGCACCGGCGGGTAGGCGGGGAGGCCGACGATGCCGAGCGACATGTTGAGCACGCCGGCGCCGTGGTCGGTGGCCCAGACGATCGCGGTCGCGAGATCGGAGAGCGCGCCGTCGCCGTTCGCGTCGAGGATCCGGAGCGGCAGGATCGATGCGCCCCGTGACGTACCCGTCACGCCGACCCCGTTCGCGGTGACGCTCGCGATCACCCCGGCGACGGCCGTGCCGTGCCCGAACGGATCGGTGCGACCGTCGCCGACGCACGCGCCGTTCGGGGAGCCGACGAGCGTGCAACCGCCGAGCACGACCCCGCCGAGGTCCTCGTGGCCCGGGTCGACCCCGGAGTCGATGACGGCCACGATCTGGCCGGTCGCCGCGTGGCGAGCGGTCGCGGCCTCGTACGAGGTCGCGTCGAGCGACCACTGGAGCGGGCGGAGCGGGTCGGCCACCGCGGCCGACACCGGGGCGTCGACAACTGCATCGACCCCGGCCGCACCGAGATCGGCGGCGAGCCGGTCGGCGTCTGCCGCGGCCGCGGTCGCCACGGTGCCGAAGTGGGGCCGGCCCTCGTCGTCGAACGTGGTCACGACAACGGTGCGGGCGGCCTCGGCCGCGTTCGCCGCTGCGCTCGCGGACTGCTCTTCGACACCCACACCGACACCCACACCGACACCCGTACCGACGCCGGTCCCACCGGCCGCGCCGGGACGGGCCGACGCCGCGCCCGGGGCGACGGCGACCGCAGAGGCGACCACGAGCAGGGCCGCCGGGATGCGAACCCACCGGGTCGTGCGCACGGCGGGAATCCTGGCCGGACGGGCGCCCCGTGACAACGACCGGCCGGTGAACGTCCGGTGCACGGACGGGAGCACGACGAGGCTCGCCTACTGCTTCCAGTGGTGGCGGAGGTCCTCGAGCCAGGGCGGGTACTCGAGCTCCACGTCGGGCAGCGGTTCGGCGCCGTGCTCGGCGAGCAGCGCGGCGAAGGCCTCGGGATCGTCGCCCCACGAGCGGGGGTCGCCCATCATCACCTCGAAGAGCGTCGCGCCGTCGGACCCGGCGCGGAAGGGACCGAACGCGGCCCCCTCGGGCAGCTCGATGTGGGTGCCCGCCGGGCAGCTGCGGTTGCCGCAGGCGATCTCGCCCGCGATCACGAACACGACGTGAGGGCTGAAGTGTCCGTGACGTCGGACCATCATTCCCGGGTCGTACTTCGCGTACAGCGACAGGTACTGCGGATCGGGTGAGAACGCGAGCCACTTCTCCCACACCGACGACTCGGAACCGTCGGCGTTGCGCAGGCGTTTCACCTGCTGCCAGCTCAGGTCCGGATCGTCGAGGTGCCGGAACGTGGGCTCGCGGCCGGGAACCTTGGGACTCTGGGGCGCCTCGCTCATTCGTGTCCTCTCCTCGCGGGACGCGCGCGACGTGCGCTAAGCCGGGACG